>CAYYHT010000104.1:10428-14228 GCA_964471355.1 uncultured Enterobacteriaceae bacterium | reverse complement strand
AGGGGCCCACCGTGCTGGGTTTCGCCGCGTGCCTAGCCGACGGCAGCTGCGCCTCTGTCGCGTGAGAGACGAAACCGATCCATCACCGCGAGAGTCGTTACTGATCAGAACATGAGCAGCCTTCTGATCGTCCGAGCGGCCTCCTTTGCCGCCGACAAACATCGCAAACAACGCCGAAAAGGGGCGGACGGCAATCCGTACATCAACCACCCGCTGGAGGTTGCGCGCCTGTTGGCCGAGCACGGCATCGACGACGCCATCGTGCTTGCGGGGGCCATCTTGCACGACACCGTCGAAGACACCGACACCAGCTTCGACGAGCTGACCGAGGCCTTTGGAAAAGAGGTGAGCGACATCGTGCGCGAGTGCACCGATGACAAGAATCTGCCCAAGGTCGACCGCAAGCGCCTGCAGATCGAGCACACGCCCAACATGAGTGACAGGGGAAAGCTGGTCAAGCTGGCCGACAAGACCAGCAATGTGACAGACATTCACCGCTCCCCGCCTCAGTGGCCTATCGAGCGACGCCTCGCATACTTCGACTGGGCCGAGGCAGTGATCGCAGGGCTCCGTGGAGTCCATCCCGAGCTCGAGGCACTGTTCGACGCCCGACTGGCCGACGGACGCGCCGCCCTGTCCTAGCGCTACTCGGCGGGCGCCGGAGCGACCCCCATCTGCAGCACCAGTTCGGACCCATCGATCAGCTGGTCGTGCTCGAAGGTGCCGCCATCGAGTGGCTCACCGCCCAAGGTCGCATCGGTGATGTACATCGCGTCCACACTCGCGCCGGGAGCGCGCATGACCAGGGTCTGGCCATTTACGTCGATCTCGGCCCGCTCGAAGATGGGGCTGCCCAGTGCATAGGTGGGGGTACCGGCCACCGGGAAGAACCCGATGCTGCCAAAGAGGTACCAGGCCGACAGCGTTCCGCCGTCATCGTTGCCATCGATGCCCCAGCCGGCGTTGTCGTACTTGTGTTCGAGCACAAAGCGAACCGGCTCGGCGCTGTGGTCCCGATGGCCCACCATGCTGCCCAGGAATGGGTAGTGAATGTCCGGCTCGTTGCCGTGCCAGTAGTGCAGCCCCGGCAGCCCGGCGATGCGGTCCTCATCGAGCTGTTCGATATAGGTTCGAGCCCAGAAGTCATCGTACCGGGTCAGGAAGGCGTCGACGTCTCCGCCGTGCTGCAGGTCGATCATGCCCATCGGGTCGGTGGGCACCATCCATACGTAGTGCCAGGCGCTGCCTTCAACGAAGTTGCCGGACCACCCCAGTGGGTCTTCGATGTTCGGGAAGCTGCCATCCTGAGAGCGGGACCAGAAGAAGCCGGACTCGGCGTCCCAGGTGTTGGCCCAGTTGCCCGCCATGTCGTGGGCCTGTGCGGCCTCGGGGCGGCCAAGTTCATCGGCCCACAGAGCGAGCGAGCCATCGCTCCACGCGTACTCAAGGGTGTGGGCAGCCGCGGAACCGCTGCTCTCGATCGGGACGTAGCCGCTGTTTACGTAGTGGTCGACCCCGCTCCGGCCCGCATTATTGTGCCCTTCGGTGGACTGGGACCAAGCCGCGTCGAACCCGGCCTCGACGTCCCAGTCGGTGACTCCCTTGAGGTAGGAGCCGGCCATCACCTGGACCATCGGGGTGCCGATCATGCCGCTGGTGTAGCCGTGGGCCAAGGGCCAGCGAGGCAAGCTGCCGCCATCTTCGACCATCAGCAACAAGCTCTTGTTCATGTCTCGCTGGGTCTCGGGACGCACCAAGGTCAGCCACGGATGCTGCGTCCGGAACGTGTCCCATCCAGAGAAGTCGCTGTAGACAGGGTGTCCCGGCCCATCGTGAATCTGCTGGTCAAACCCACGATACCGGCCGTCCACGTCTTGATAGGTCCGGGGCATCTGCATGGCGTGGTACTGCGCGGTGTGGAAGATGCTCATGTCGCGTGCTTCGGCGTCAGAGCCCGCTTCGTGCATGCTGCGCACGCGCACATTGTCCAGCTGTTCTCGCCACTCGGACTCGGCCGCGTCCCGGACGCCATCGAAGTCGAAGTCCGGGTTCTCGCTGGCGAGGTTGTTGGCGGCCCCAGCACTGTCGACGTAGCTGACCCCGATGCGGAACTGCACCTCGGTAGTACCAGCAGGAAAGACCAGCCACGCGCCCACGTTCACATGGGGATTGTCCACGTCTGCCGTGGCGGCCGCTGAAGCGATGTCGGCCTCGGGCACGGCGTTGTCGACCCACGAGCCCACCGAAATCGGAGCGGGGTCAAAGGCGCCCTCGAAGTGCTGCATCAATCCGCCAAAGCGGTTGCTGTAGCCGCCGTTCAGGCGCTGGAAGCCCTGGACCTGACCCGTGGCCAGATCGACATCGATCCAGGCGTCGGACACGGTATCGGCATTGCTGTTCACGTAGCCGAGGTCGAACAGCACCACGGGCTCGGCGGTGCCCTCCTCGAAGGTGTAGCGGTGAACGGCGCCGCGACGGGTTGCGGTCAGCTCGGCGTGAATGCCGTCGTCGAGCAGATCGACCGCGTAGTAGCCAGGCGATGCCCACTCGGTGGTGTGGTCGAAGGCCGACAGGCGACCGCGGGTCTTGGTGAACCCGTCTTCCCATCCATTCTTGGGCATGACCAGAATGCCGCCCATCTCGGTCACGCCCATTCCGTGGGCAAATGTGTGCCCAAAGCCTGTGATGGCCGTGTCCTCGTAGTAGTAGCCGGCGCAGTGATAAAACGGGGCTTCAAAGCTGGCTCGGGTGGCCGGTCCAGCCTGGACCATTCCCCATGGCAGCACAGCGCCTGGGTTGATCGAGCCCACGGCAGCACTCGGGCCGCCCGTGCCGATGGTCGGATCGACCCATGCAACGGGGTCGTAGACCTCGATGGGGTCGACGGTGGTGTCGACGTCGGCACCGTCGTCTTTGCCCTTGCAGGCAGCCAAAACAAGTAAAAGCGGGAGGGACCATCTCATGGGTTCTTGAAATAGCCGGTTTGTCCCGTGTACATCAACATCAACTCTCCCGCGGGCGCGCTGGGCATGAAGACGGTGGCCCGAAGCTGGAGCCCGTGACTGCCCGCGTATTTGGTCTTGATAGGCAGCCAAACGAAGCGGCCACCAGCCCCCAGCAGGTTCGCTCCCATGGTCAGATATGGCCCGGCCTGCAGCTGCTCATTGCCCACCCAGAACCCCCCAGTGACCGCCAAGATGTGCGCTCCGCGCGGGGGTGGCCCGAGGTAGATGACGTTGGGCGCGGAGTCCATGCCAATCAGCCAGTGCATCGTCTTGCCGCCGCCACTGCAGTCCCCGCTCATCGCCGGTGAGGTGCGGAACACGATGTCCTGACCCACAAATTCCCAGCTGCTGCCCGCTTCAGAGAGCGACGACGCGACGCCCAGCCCAATGCTGCAGCCCGCAATCGCGCGAGGAGACGGCTTGAAGTCGGCCCCGGTCTCGGGGCGAACACGCGGGTCCCCCAGATCAAAAAAGCCCGTTGAGCGCCGACTTCCTGGTGGCGTCGGCAACGGCATCGACGCCTCGAGCGCATCGTCGCCCTCGTCCTTCTCGACCTCGAGCCAGAATGCCTCGGTGCGCAGCAGCTCGGTCCCACCGGCCATCTTTACGGTCACCCGCCACGACCCGACCTCGAACCAAGCGGGCGTGTAGTCAATGCGACCGTCGCGTCCGACGGCCAACGAGTCTGGACCGCCGCGCGCCTCGAACTGCTCGGGCTCGCCATCGACCAATCCGAGCTGCAGCTGCAGCGGCTCACCGACGACGGCCACGACCACAGGCTCAGGACTCGCCCCC
>CAYYHT010000104.1:0-10418 GCA_964471355.1 uncultured Enterobacteriaceae bacterium | reverse complement strand
GCAGCCTTCGCCGGCTGGCCGGTGTGGGTGCAGAGGTGATGACCATGGGGGCTTCGCGGCTGGCGACGACCTCAACGACAAAGCCCCCAAGTGGCTCCTCAAGCAGTCCGGCGCTGTAGACGCTCACGCCGTAGCGGCCGATGTCGGCGGCCTTGGCGGTGTAGACCACATGGCGCTCGTTGGTCAGGTGCAGTCCACCCGGGCCCGCGGTCATCTCGACATTGCGCGTGCCACCTGGAATTTCAAGCAATGCGTCGAGTGTCTCGCCGACGGCGATCTCGACCACCGCCCAGTCTTCTCCGCCGACGGCGATGGATGTCGGCAGAGGCTCGAGCTGCGCAACAGGCTCCAGTTCAACCGTGGGCTCTTGGCCGCATTGACCGGCGAGCACCCCCAGCACCGCGATGCCCTCTTGAGCCACGAGCAGCTCAGCGCAGTCATCCCCATCGAGATCCGCCACGAGCATGGCCGACGGCGCCATGGGCAGTGCAAATGTCTCTTCCTCGGCGGAGGCGGCCGCAATCACTCCGATCTTGCCCGGGTGGGCCAGCAGCAAATCCAGCCTGTCGTCGCCATCGAGGTCTCCACCCACCAGAGCACTCGGGTCCAGGGCCACCTCGACGACCCGCCGCGACACGTCTTCGAGCGCGTCATCTCCCTCGAGCAGCCAAGCCCAGCCGCCATCACCAAGAGCTAGGCCGCCGATCGTTCCGCTGGTTGCAATGGTGCTGCGGCCAAAGCTGCTGCGCTCGAAGAGCTCGGCATCACCCAGCCCCGCCGCCGCAAACCGGTCGCCATCCGACACCACAAAGGGCTTGCCACCCAGTCCCGGCCCAAACCGGGTCGGTCCGTCGAGCCCCCCTTCCTTGCCCACCTTCCACAGGCCAAGCAGATCGTGAGCGCTGACCAACCAGTGCTGCGACTTGCCGCCGACGTCGTTGACATAGGACGCCAACGCCTCGCATCGCTCGTTGACGGCCCGCGCTGATGCGCCAAAACGCCCGTGAGCCAGCGCGATGTGGTGAATGCCATATTCCTCGCACACGAACACGTGCGACGCTCCATCCGACGCGGGCACGACGGCCAGGGCGTGGCCACCTGGACGGGTCTCGGACAACACCTCGCCAGAGGTCGGATCGATCAGCCACGTTCCAGACGGCCCCGTTCCCAGCAGACGCGGCTCACCGTTGACTTGCACAATCGCCATTGCCGCCGGAGCACTCGGCACTTCGAGCGATTGCAGAGGCTCGGGCTCCCAGGCCAGGGCGGTCGCGGGCAACAGCAGAGCAAGCAAGACGGTTCGCACCCCGCCACTTTAGCCGCTATGAGGCCCGTCCACTTCGGGGGATGTCGCCTTGGCCGACATGTGGGCGCTGACGTTCGACCGCAGCCGCGAGAACTGGGAGACAAGCACGGGTCTCGTGCGTGAACGCGTCCCCGTTCCCAGTCTGGACGAGCCGAACAACTACTTCGACAAGTCCAGCGTGATCATCAAGGTCAAGTTCGCTGGGTTCTGTGGCAGTGACCGTGGCATCTGGGGCCGCAAGGCCTTTGGCGACATGATCCTGGGCTCGCTCGACGAAGAACACCGCGACAAGCGTATCATCGGCCACGAACTGCTAGGCGAGATCGTTGATGTCGGCAGCCGCGTCACCAAGAAGTACGGCTACAAGAGCGGCGACATCGTCAGCACCGAGAGCCACATCGTGTGCGGCACCTGCTACCAGTGCCGCCGCGGAGAGCACCACGTCTGCATCCGCGACAAGATCATCGGCATCAGCCGCGACGGCTGCTTTGCCGAGTACATCAAGCTGCCCGCCAAGAGCCTGTGGCGCACCGACCTGGACCGCATCCGCCCCGAAGTGGCCGCCGTGCAAGAGCCGTTCGGCAATGCAGTGCACGCCTGCAGCGTCTCTGACCTGCGCGGAAAGAACGTCGCTGTCCTGGGTACGGGCACCATCGGACTGTTTGCCGTGCTCATCGCCAAGGGCATGGGTGCCAGCAAGGTCTTTGGAGTCGAGCCGGACCCCCACCACCAAGAGCTCGCCCGTCAGTTGGGCTGCGACGCCATCTTGGACCCGGGCATGCCCCCAAAGGACAAGCCGTGGTTGGCCTCTCCAGACCTTCGTGAACAGGTGCTCGATCTGACCGAGGGCATTGGCGTCGATGTCGCGCTGGAGATGGCGGGCTTCAACAGCAGCGTCAACAACGCCATCCAGATCACGCGACGCGGCGGTCAGGTGGTGCTGTTTGGCGTGCGCAACGGGGACATGCGCATCCAAGACGCGCACCGAGTGATCATGAACGGCCTGACCCTGCACGGGGTCGTCGGTCGGCACATCTTCAAGACCTGGGACATGACCAAGGCACTGCTCGAGAACCCCAGGAACGGCATCCAAGACGCCATCTGGGAGGTCATCCTGAACGGCGGCAAGGGCACCATTACGCCGATCGCCGATTGGGAAAAGAACAGCTTCGAGCGGATTATTCAGGCACATCCGAAGCCGGTCATCAAGTTCGCAGGCTGATCGCAGCCTCCCGCTGAATCAGCGAGACGACAGCCGCTCGTCCTCACTTACTTGAAAAGGCCCAGCGTCACGCTGTAGAGCCCCTCTGGGTGCTCGCCAGTGTCCTCGTCGATCAGCGCGTGGCTGTCCACGATGGTCATCTCCATCTCGCCGATGCCGGGAATGTCGCCGACCGGTCCGCCAGCGCCGCCGCCGAACATGTCGGCCAGATCGAAGCTCAGCTGACCGCCCAAGATTCCGACCATGCCGGTGACAAAGCCACCAAGACCGTCGACGACCTCATCTTCGTCGTAGGCGCCGGTGTAGCCGTAGGACAGGACAGCACCGTCGCTGATGTCCATGTCGATGCCGATCTCGGTGCCGTTCTTGACGACCAGACCGATCTCGAAGGCCAAGCTGGCTGCCAGCCAAGATTCGCAGACACCACCCTGGTTCACGCCCACATCGACGATGACGTCGGGGAGGTAGACGACGCCCAGAGGCTCGATTCCGTCCTGCAAGCGCGCCACGTAGGCATCACCGGGCTCTAGTGCCAAGCACCATCCGTCCCCTTCTGGAGCCGAACCGCCGCCGGGCAGGTTGCGGATGCCGTTGCCGATCATCTCGCCCATCATGCCGGGAAGCACGATGTCCTGGGACAGCATGTCGACCACATTGGCCTCGCGCACCATCATGTCGATGAGGCCCTCGTGCAGGCCCAGAGCCAGGTGCACATCCTCGTCATATTCGACCGGAGTCGGCATGCCGATGGGTCCGAGGGGAACCGACTCGTTGAAGCCGACACCCAGACCGGCACCCAGGCCGGCCGGGTCGCCAAAGACATCGGAGAGTCGAATCTCGACCTCGCTGCCCATCAGGTCCTGGTTGAAGACGTAGGGGCCACCCAGCGGAATGGTGCCGATGCCGTCCATGATGGTGCCCAGCAGCGTGTCGCCGACGGGCTCGATGAGGCCGCTGAGCTGGTCGAGAACGGGCTCGAGGAAGGAGGCATCAAAGAAGCCCGCCACCTGAACAATCGGGTCGCCGAAGGTGATGTCTCCCTCGCCCATGGTCAGAAAGAGCATGCCTTCAGCGTCGACTTCGGGAGTGGCCAGGGTCGAGACGCGAATCTCTTCGTAGCCAAAGCTGACCGGAAGCTCGAGGATGAAGCCGCCGACGTCCATCTCGACCGTTGCTTCCAGAACGACGTTGCGCAGCTCGACGCCCACTTCGATGCCGCCCTCGACCGGCTCGAGCACGACCACGGTGGGATCGTGAGCCAAGCCCACGGGGGTGATCTCGAAGCCTTGACCGGTGTCGATCGGAGCAATGCCCGTCAGGTCCATCTGGTCGGCCCAGCCGGTGTCGTCGATGACCTGGCCCAGGTTGTCGCCAATGTGGCTGAGGGCCGCGGGAGTGAAGCGCATGGTCATGCCGCCGGGCCAAGCATCCATCGGAAGCGAACCGTCAAAGACCGGAATGCGCTCGCTGGCCTCGGTGCCATACAGCTGCGCGTCGACGTCGATGTTGCGGTAGCGGTTGTCCCACGGGATGGAGGCCGAGAAGCTGCCGTCATCGGCGACCTCGACCAGCTCCTTCTCGACCCAGACCTGGGCGATGGGCGGCGACACGCGGCCGGTGACCTCGATCTCCTCGAAGCCCAAGAACTCGCCATAGGTCGGCGAGTCGATGTGGATCTGCAGGTCGGGCGGACCCATCTCGATTTCGCCAGATGAACGGCAGCCAACGAGAGCAGCGGAAGCCAAGAGAAGAGCGGACCAGCGCATGTGCGACCTCAAACCTGAGCGGGAAGGACAGCAATCTGCCCAAGTCGACGGGCTCCCGCGTCAAGAGGTTGTATGGACCACAAGAGGCGGGCGAGCTTGGTCCTGCCCGGCTACACCGCGTCGGCGGCAAGACCCGCTTCGCCGCTCTGGAGTCAGCCATGTACAACGACGCCGTCACGACCTCTCTGCAGTCCGAGCTGTCCGCCATTCGCGACGCCGGCACCTACAAAGCAGAGCGCATCATCGTCACGCCGCAAGCGGCTGACATTCGGGTCAGCACCGGCGACGAGGTCATCAACTTCTGCGCCAACAACTACCTTGGCTTGTGCAACGACCCCCGGCTTGTCGAGGCCGCCAAGTCCGCGCTCGATACCTACGGCTATGGCCTGTCCTCGGTGCGCTTCATCTGCGGCACACTCGACTTGCACAAACAGCTCGAAGACGCCATCTCGGCCTTCCTGCAGACCGACGACACCATCCTCTACAGCAGCTGCTTTGACGCCAACGCGGGGCTGTTCGAGACCATCTTGACTGCCGAGGACGCCATCATCAGCGACCAGCTGAACCACGCCTCGATCATCGATGGAGTGCGGCTGTGCAAGGCCAAGCGCTACCGCTTTGACCACGACGACATGGTGGACTTGCGGGTGCGCCTCGCCGACGCCCAGGCCGCCGGCTGCCGACGCATCTTGATCGCCACCGACGGCGTGTTCAGCATGGACGGCGACATCGCGCGCTTGGACCAGATCTGCGACTTGGCCGATCAGTTCGGCGCCATGGTGATGGTCGACGACTCCCACGCCACCGGCTTCACCGGCGAGACCGGCCGCGGCAGCATTGAGCACGCGGGCGTCATGGGCCGAGTCGACATCATCACCAGCACACTTGGCAAAGCCCTCGGTGGCGCCAGCGGCGGCTTCACCAGCGGACGCAAAGAGATCATCGAGATGCTGCGTCAGCGCAGTCGGCCCTACCTGTTCTCGAACACCCTGGCGCCGGTGATGGCCGGAGCCGCGCTCAAGGCGATCGAGCTGCTGTCCAGCAGCACCGAGCTGCGCGACCGGCTGCAAGACAACACGACATACTTCCGCGAGCAGATGGCCGCGAACGGCTTTGCCATCCGGCCCGGGGTGCACCCCATCGTCCCGATCATGCTGGGCGAGGCATCGCTGGCGGGCAACATGGCCGACGAGCTGCTGCAGCGGGGCATCTACGTCATCGGATTCTCGTACCCGGTCGTGCCCAAGGGTGCGGCACGCATCCGGGTTCAGATCAGCGCGGCACACACCCGCTACCACCTAGACAAGGCGATTGCGGCGTTCACCGCTGTGGGCAAACAGCTGGGCGTCATCGACTAGCGATTGGGACAAATCTGGCTCGTGCAGATGGAGCGCCTAGGGCACTCCTGCTCCCGCTTCCACCAGTGGCGCGCAGGCGGCGCTGAGTCCCCGCAAGCTGGGGTATGGTCACGGTCGGGGATCCCGTCCATGCGCTCCAGTCCGATGCTACTTCTGACGCTTCTGTGTACGCCCGCCTGGGGCGGAACCATCCTCGTGCCAGCGGACCAACCCACGATCCAAGCCGCGATCGATTCGGCGATCACCGGCGACGCCATCGAGGTGGCGACTGGCACGTACATCGAAGCGCTGACCGTCGGGCCTGCCCAGGTCACCGGACTGACGATTCAGGCGGCCCCAGCGGCCACCGTCACGCTGCGCTCCAACAACAACGCGATCGCGGTGTCTGGCAACGACCTCACCGTGGACGGGCTCACGATCGAGCCAAATGGTGGGGTCGGTTCGCTCATCCATCTCAGCGGTGGGGCAATCTTCACGCTCATCAACAGCACGGTGCAGCTGGGGGACGGCGTCTCAGATGGCGGTGGACTCGACGCCGCCGACAGCACCGTCGCGATTGTGAACACGAGCTTTTTCGACAATCGGGCCCTTGAGGGCGGCCACATCCACCTCACCCAGTCCACCCTGACCATTTCCGACAGCCTATTCGAGCAGGGCACCGCGACGTCGACGCTCACGGACGACGGCGGCGGCGCGATCTGGGCCAAGGACTCGGACGTCACTGTGATCGATACGGACTTCCGCAACAACACGGGTCGCGAGGGCGGCGCCATCTTGTTCGTCGGTAACATCTCCGGAGCGTTGGACACTCTGGACATCACCGGGGGGCTGTTCGAGTTCAACAACGCCTCCCAGGACGGCGGCGACATTCGCTCGCTCGATTTCGCGACGTTGTCGATCGACGGAACAACATTCACTGGCAGCACAGCGAATCAACGAGGCGGGGCCGTCTTTTGGTTCGACAAGGACGTGACCGTCATCGACGCGGTGTTCGACGGAACCCACGCCAGCAATGACACCGGTGGCGCGTTTCAGTACGGCGACAACAAGGACACCCGGGACGGCGGTGACATCGTCTTCGACGGATGCACCTTTCGCAACATCAACATCGCCACACGTGGCGGTGGCGTCCACCTCGATGTGGACAAGGGCGCAGGCTACAGCCTTCTCGTCACGAACTCTCTGTTCGAGAACAACGTCGCTCAGGACGGCGGTGCCATCTACAACCGGAAAATCGACGGGCTGGTCTCGGACAGCCAATTCATCAACAACCAGGCGGACAAACAAGGCGGCGCGATCCGCAGCAGCAACGGAGCCGTGGACTACACGCGGAACCTGTTCTGCCTGAACACGGTAGCCGTGAGCGGTCGCGGCGGTGCCATCTACGATACCGGCGGCGGCACAATACAGAACAGCGTCTTCATCGAGAACTCGAGCCTCGCCGAAGGCGGAGCGTTCTACCTGAACGGTCAGTTCTACGTCTACAACAACGCATTCCTCGGCAACGACGCTCCCACACAGGGCTCGGCAATCTACGGACCCAACGGGGACAGCTGGATCCGCAACAACATCTTCGCTTGGAACACCGGCTCTGCAGCCGTTTGGTGGTCGACGGGACTCGGGGACATCGCCACCCTCGACTACAACCTCTGGTGGTCGAATAGTGATGACACCGGCGGCAGCGCGAACTGGGGCAGCAACCGTCTGCTGGCCGATCCCGACCTCTTCAACTACTCGCCCGATGGCCTGTGCAACGACCAGGTGTGGCTTGGTAGCAGCAGCCAGGCGATCAACCGTGGCGACCCCGCATCCGCATTCAACGACGCAGACGGCTCGCGCAACGACATTGGAGCGTACGGCGGCCCTCAAGCGGCCACAATCGGAGACCTGGACAACGACGGCTTCTTCGAGCCCGCCGACTGTGACGATGACGACCCTGCCATCAATCCTGCAGCCATCGAAGTTTGCGACGACATCGACAACGACTGCGATGGCGACGTCGACGAGGGGCTGACGACCACGTACTACAGAGATGGCGACGTCGACGGGTGGGGAACAGCGACAGACACGCAGCAGTCGTGCGCGGCGCCGCCTGTCGGGTACGTCGCCGCGGTCGGTGATTGCGACGACAGCACAGCCGCGGTCAATCCATCCGCGCCAGAAGTCTGCAACGGCATCGATGACGACTGCGACACCCTGATCGATCCGGGCATGACCAGCACCTGGTACCCCGACCTCGACACTGATGGATTTGGAGAGACCGGGGCCGGCGCCGAGTTCTGTACGCAGCCGTCCGACCACGTGGCCGACAGCACCGACTGTGACGACACCGACGGCAGCATCAACACCGGCGGCACCGAGATCTGCGACGGCAAAGACAACGACTGCAACGGCACCATCGATGACGGCGCCACCAACGTCTACTTCGCCGACGCCGATGCAGACGGCTTCGGCGACCCGGCCAACACCGTGACCGCCTGCACATTGCCGGCTGGCTACAGCGAAGACGACACCGACTGCGACGACACCGAGGCCTTGGCCACGCCGGACGGCACCGAGGTCTGTGACGGCATCGACAACGACTGTGACCTGACCGTCGACGATGGCGTGACCACCGACTTCTATTTCGACGCCGACACCGATGGGTTCGGCGACCCGCTTGTCGTGCAGACCGGCTGCAGCCCCGATCCTGGCTACGTCGTCGACAACACCGACTGCAACGACGCTGACGGCGACGAGTTCCCCGGACAGAACTGGTACAAAGACGCCGACGACGACACGTTTGGCGATGCGTCCGACACCAGGACTGCGTGCGCTCAGCCGGCCACCTATGTCACCGATGACAGCGACTGTGACGACACGGACAGAACCGCAAACCCACTGGCTACCGAAGTCTGCGACGCCATCGACAACGACTGTGTAGGCGGACCCGACGATGGCCTGACCTTCTTCGACCAGTGGCGGGACCTCGACACCGACGGCTACGGCGACCCTGCCGACCAGGTCAACGACTGCGTCGTGCTGCCTGGCTACAAGATCGTCTCCGGCGACTGCGACGACTCCACCGACCTCGTAAATCCGGGTGTGGCCGAGGTCTGCAACGGCATCGACGACAACTGCGCCGATGGGGCCGACGACGGCTTCACCTTCTTTGACCAGTGGCGAGATCTCGACGGTGACGGCTTCGGCGACATCGCCGACACTGTCAACGACTGCGCTCCCGTGGCCGACTACGTCACTGATTCCACCGACTGCGACGACGACAACGCCGCCATCAACACCGCGGCCACCGAGATCTGCAACACCGTCGACGACGACTGCGACGGCGCCATCGACGCTGCCGACCCGTCGTTGGATATCACCCAGATCGCCAAGTGGTACCTGGACTTTGACGGGGATGGCTACGGCGACAGCAGCGACTTCATCGAGGAGTGCGACGCACAGATCGGCCGCGTGCTGAACGACGCCGACTGCGACGACAGCCTGGGCTCGGTCAATCCGGGCGCCATCGAGGTCTGCAACACCATCGACGACGACTGCGACTCATCGATCGACGATGCCGACCCCAGCCTGTCTCTGGCGACCACCATCACCTGGTACCTCGACGGCGACGGCGATGGCTATGGCAAGCAGACCAACGGCGCCGAGTTCTGTGCGGGACCCGCAGGATGGATTGACGACAACAGCGACTGCGACGATGACGACGGCAACATCAACCCCGGCGCGACCGACACTCCCGACGACTTCATCGACCAGGACTGCGACGGCACTGACGCCATCGACTGTGACCGCGACGGCGACGGCTACGACGGCGACCACTGCACCGGCGGAGACGACTGCGACGACACCGTGTTCGACTTCAATCCCGGGGCCACCGAGGTCTGGTACGACGGCTTTGACAGCAACTGCGACGGGCTGAATGACTGGGATGCCGACCAAGACGGCACCGACGCATTCCCCTACGGCACCGACTGCGACGACTTCGACGCCAGCATCAATGTGTCCGCGACTGACATTCCGGGTGACGGCATCGACCAGGACTGCACGGACGGCGACGCCCCGATCGGCGGTGGAGACAGCGACGGTGACGGCCTGCTCGACGACGACGAGACGGCACTTGGCACCGATCCCTTCGACCCGGACACCGACCGAGACGGCATCGACGACGGCGACGAAGTGGACGGCCCCACCGACCCGCTCAACCCGGACAGCGACGGCGATGGCCTCGAAGACGGCGACGAGTTCGACCAGGGCACCGACCCCAGCAACGCCGACAGCGATGCAGACGGACTCGAAGATGGCGCCGAGGTCGACCAGGGCACCGACCCCACCGACTCTGACAGTGACGCTGATGGTGTGCCGGACGGAGACGAAGCAGCCGCAGACACCGATGGGGACGGCATCATCGATGCCCTAGACACCGACGATGACGGCGACGGCGTGCAGACCCTAGACGAGGGCAGCGGCGATTCTGACGGCGACGGCACCCCCGACTTCCTCGACACCGACAGCGACAACGATGGCTCCTGGGATGGCGTCGACGTCTCGCCGACAGATGACGGCGCGGACGGCTCGCCAGCCGAAGCCCCCGGGGTGCCGGACGACTACGGGCTTGGCTGTGGTTGTGCCACCGAGGGCACGGGTGGTGCACCCGGCGTGTTGCTGCTGCTGGTCTCCCTACTGGTCCGCAGGCGACGCTAGCAGGCCGTTGAAAACTCGCTCCGCTCGGTTTTCAGCGCCCTGCTACTCCATATTTCGGCACCGCT
>CAYYHT010000103.1:0-14249 GCA_964471355.1 uncultured Enterobacteriaceae bacterium | reverse complement strand
CCCCTGCCCGGAACGCGCGGCCCCAAGCGCAAGGCCCGGGTTCGTTGGCGCTTCGCGGTTCCCCTGTCCGTTGTCACCAGCATCGACGACCGCGCTGGCAACCTCACAGACCTTCGTCCCTTCATGCCGCGTTCACCCCGCGCCGGCGTCATTCTGCAGCCCTTCTTCAACCCGCTGCCTCCCCTTCCCCGGCCCAAATCCGCGCTGCGCACAGACCTGCCGGCCAGCTTCTGGACCCCGTCCGAGCGCCCCAAGCCTCGCCTCACTCCCGACGGCGAGGTCGTGCACGAGCTTCCGGCCCACCCCAGGCGAATGGTCGGCGCCCGAGACGACAAGCACTCCCTCGTTCCGCACCCGCGCAACTTCGTTCAGGCGTCCAACGACCGGCACTCCCTGGTCCCTCATCCCCAGAACAGGCAACAGGAGAGCGAGCGAGGCCGCGGCATGCTGCACTTGCCCGACAGCGCCCCACTGCACGACGGCGCCGATGGACCCGCACCGACGCTGGCTCTGGGCAGAAACGAGCTGAACCTTCCAGCGCCTCCCCCTCCCGCACAACGCCACATCACCAAGCTGCCAGTGATGATGCCGGCCCGAGCCCCGATCACGCCGCTGCGCGCAAAGCGCACGGTGTTCTCATCGGGCAGCACCGACTAGCTGCGCTCGACGCGCGCGTGCAGCTGCCCAGCTCCATCCCGCCGAATGGTCACCAGCCAAGGTCTGCAGCAGACCTCGCAGTCGGTGATCATCTGACCCAAGTCGTCATAGGCAACCCAGAGCGTCATCTGCTCAAAGCACCAGGGACACCGCACGGACAGGGGTTGTTGCATCGGCTCACCATACCAGCGACACCGATGTCGTGATCTGAAGGCTCGGCCGGGCGCGTGCTCAACCAGACCCCCTAAACAACAGCCTTTCAAGGTCGGCACGCTCGTTGCACATCGGCGCATGAACACGTTGAAAGGAGTTCCACCATGCACCGCCTCATCATTCCCGGCCTCACGATTGCCCTCGCCCTGACCAGCACTGGCTGCAGCAACGGCGTCAGCAACGGCGCATATGACCTCGGAGCGACCCCCGGCGGCGTGCAGGACATCGGCTACGTGCGGGACATCGTCGCGGACGGCTATGTGCCCACCTCCGACCAGATGGCCATCGCTGGCCTGTTGAACGAGCACTCCATGCCGCTCGAGTCCACCAGCTGTGACGAGCTGCTGTGCATCAAGGGAGCCGCCGGTGAAGGCCGTGTGGTGGCCACCGATGACAGCGCCCTGTTCTTGCAGATTGGGTACGACAGCAACCTCACCACGGAGACCTTCCAGCGCGAGCCCGTCAACCTGGCCATCGTCGTCGACACCTCGGGTTCGATGAGCGGCAACCTCGAAGGGGTCAAAGACGCCCTGCACACCATGATCGACCTGCTCGACGAAGGGGACCGCTTCTCGCTCACCGAGTTCGGAAGCCGCGGGAATGTCATGCAGGCCAGCCGCGACGTCAGCGACGACAACCGCAACCAGCTGCACAACGCCGTCGACCGGCTGCAGACCAACGGCTCCACCAACATGGAAGAGGGCATGACCCTGGGCTTTGACCAGATGCGGCCGCACGTCGAGGAGGGCGTCGAGAGCCGCATGATGCTGTTCACCGACTACCAGCCCAACGTCGGCGCAGACACCGCATCCGAGTTCGAGACGATGGTCAGCGAAGCCGCCGACGAGGGCATGCACCTGTCCATCTTTGGCATCGGGGCCACCTTCGGTGCCGGACTTGCCTACGAGGTGTCCGAGCAGCGGGGCGCCAACTTCTTCTTCCTGCGCGATGGTGAGTTTGCCTCCTCGATCTTCGACGAGGACTTCGACTTCATGGTCACGCCGCTCGCGTTCGACCTGAACATCACCGTCAACGCGCCCTTCCAGTACCGGGACGGCTTCAACATCCAAGGCGCCGATCCCGGTGACGGCACCACCAACGTCTCGGTCGAGGTCGCCACCATCTTCCTCTCCCGCAGCTCCGGCGCGTCGGTCCTGACCATGGAGCTGCCCGAGGGCCGCAACGGCGTCATCGGCGAAGAGCTGGCTCTGCTCTCCATCTCCTACGAAGACGCGGACGGCACCGCCGTCAACAAGGGCGAGAGCATCCTGTTCGGCGCCGCCGCAGGAGGCATCGGCGACGACCGCTTCAGCCAGCAAGGCACGCGCAAGGCCGCTGCCCTGGTCAACATGGGCATCGGCATGATGGAGTTGATGGACGACTTCCACGACGACAACGACGCGACCGACAGTGCGGCCATGTTCTTTGAGGTGCGCGACCGACTCGAAGCCGAAGCCTCCGAGATGGAGGATGACGAGCTGCAGGTCGAGGTCGAGCTGCTGGACGCTCTGGCAGCGAACGCCGGCATCGAGCGGCCCACCGACGGCGAGACAGAGTCCACCGACGGGGAGTAGCATCCAGCCTCGGAGGTGACGGATGGGGCTGCGCGCGCTGGCTGTGCTGTTGGCATTGGGCTGGTCGTGCAGCGCGTCGGCCTACAAGGTTGACCAGCACGGGACCATCACCCAAAAGGCAGGAGAACGCCTGGCTGTCTGCGTCCCGGACTGGAAGCAGGCCTGGACCGACCGCCTGGAGAAGGGGAACGTCGCCCAGGACTCGTACAGCATCGAGCGGGCGGTGAACTGGCACTTCTATGACGGCGGCGATGCGCTGCGGACGGGCATGTTCTTTCACCGGAACCTTCACCGGGCCTACCGCAAGCGCAAGCTGACCCTGGACAGACGGCTGAGCAAAGAACGCAAGCTTGAAGCCATCGTGTTCTCCACTGGGGCTGTGCTGCACTACATCCAAGACATGAGCGTGCCCCTGCATGTGGTGCCGGTCTTCCATGTCACTGGCGCTCCGTTCGAAAACACCGAATACGACGACAGCGAGCTGCCCGCAGGACTCGACTGCGACGCGCTCTTAGCGCGCGTCGAGGCGGTCGAGAAACAATGCGACGGCTTCTCGCGATGCGTCGCCCAGAACGTCCTGGAGCAATCCGCCCAGGTCACTGTCGTCGCTACGCGCGAGTGGCCCAGTCACTGGGTAGCGAACGGCTCCGACGGCTGTCTGGATGGGCAGCGCCAGGGTCACGGAGCCCAAAAGGTCGGGTTCGGCTGCCACGGGGACACCCTGTGGGGAGAAGGCGACCCGCAAGGCGAGGCGGCCTTCTTTACGGAGCGCTACCTGCAGGCCGTCGATGCCTCATTGGTGATGATGTTGTACATGCACCGCAGGCTGGCCAATCAGTAGCCGTTGGTGTCCCGCTTCAGCATGGTTCGTCATCGAGGCACGGTATCACCACCTTCGCGACGCTGAGCCTCTTCGGTCGGAGCGATGGCATCGACAACGACTGCAACGGCCTGATCGATGACAACGCGACGGACGCCATCGTCTTCTACGCCGATGGCGACGGCGATGGCTACGGCACTTCGATCACCGAGACGGCCTGCGACATGCCCGATGGATTCGCTGCCGACCCCGGCGACTGCAATGACACCGACGACGGCGTGTTCCCAGGTGCTTCGGAGGCGGACTGCACCGACAGCGTCGACTACAACTGCGACGGCTCTGTTGGCTATGCCGATGCCGACGGCGATGGCTCCCCAGCGTGCGAGGACTGCAACGACAGCGACGGCACCATCAATCCCAACGCCATCGAGATCTGTGATGGCGTCGACAACAACTGCGACGCTGCGGTCGACGAGGCCGGGGCACTTGGCGGCAGTAACTGGTACGCAGACACCGACGGCGACGGCTTCGGCGATGCCGACGCTGCAACCAACAGCTGTGACGCGCCGACGGACTACGTCGCTGACTCCACCGACTGCGACGACACCGCCGTCGCAGTGAATCCCAGCGCCACCGAGACCTGCAACGACGTCGATGACGACTGCAATGGCCTGGCCGACGAAGAGGCGAGCGATGCCGCCACATGGTACGCGGACGCGGACGGCGACGGCGTCGGCGGTGCGCAGTTCAGCGTGGACGCTTGCGATCAGCCCGCTGGCTACGTGACCAGCAGCGACGACTGCGACGATCTGGACGCCTCGTCCTACCCCAGCGCAACTGAGGTGTGCGATGGCGTCGACAACGACTGCGATAGCGCCCTGCCCACTGACGAGTCGGACGGCGACGCTGACGGCTACATGGCCTGTCAGGACGACTGTGACGACGCGGACGATGCAAATCATCCCGGCGCTCCCGAGCTGTGCGACACGGTCGACAACGACTGCAACGGCCACATCGACGATGGAGCCATCGACGAGGGCACCTGGTACTCCGACGGTGACGGCTTCGGCCACCCAGTCATCTCTCAGCAGGGCTGCGATGCCCCCACCAGCTACGTCGCCGACAACACCGACTGTGACGACACCGACAGCGCCAAAAATCCGGGCAGGCGCGAGCGCCCGGGCAGCGGCAAGGACGACGACTGTGACGGCATCAGCGAAGCTCACCTCATCTACTCGGTAGCGCGCTTCACCGGCGAGCTCTGGGCCGTCGACTACCTCACCGGAAACGTCGAATGGACCATGGGTGGACTCGGCGAGATGATCGACGTGGTCACCGGACCGGACGGCACGATCTACGTCTCGGTCCTCGACACCGGCGAGCTGGTCGAAGTCAGTGCCGATGGCACCTCTTCGAGTGTGTTGGCAACCGGCTTCACCGGCATCCACGGACTCTGGTACGACTACGAGCGCGACCTCATCTTGGTCACCACGTCGGCTGGTCAGATTTCAGAGGTCGACCCGACGGACGGCACCAGCGTAGACATCGCCACTGGGTTGAGCGGCACGCCCATCCACACCATCCGCTACGAGGGCGACGAGACGCTGTACACGAGCTTCCGCGCCGACAACATGATTCGCAGCTTCGTGCCCAGCTCCAGCATCTGGACCGATCTGTACACCATGCCCTTCGGACCCAACATCATGGTGCCCACCTACTTCGGCGGCACCTGGGTCGGCGGCGGCGCTGGGCAGTGGCTGATGTATGCCGGTCCAAACGGCAACTCGCAGGTGCTGGACGTCGGCGAGAACATCTACGGAATCTGCGCAGATCCGCGCGGTGGCGACCAGCTCATCTTCGGCGACCACAACACCTCGCTGCACTACCTCGACCCGCTGGCTCGCACGACCGCGACGCTCAACGACACCCTCTCCGATCCCTGGAGCTGCTCCACCAACGTTCTCATCGACGGTGACGACGACGGACATGTGCAGATGGAGCTGGGCGGACCGGACTGTGACGACAACGACGATGCCGTCAACCCCGATGCCGCCGACGTGTTCGGCAACGGCCGCGACGAGAACTGCGACATGTCGGACGGTACCGACGCGGACGGCGACGGCTACTCGGTCGACGACACCAACTCCGACTGTGCCGACCCCGACGATACCGATGCCAGCGTGGCGCCAACCACCTGTCTTCAGGCGTCATGCCTCGAAATCATCGCCGCGGGCCAGGACAGCGGCGACGGCATCTACACCATCGACACCACTGGCGGTGACTCGTCGGACGCCTTCGACGTGTACTGCGACATGACCGAAGATGGCGGTGGCTGGACGCTGGTCATCCGCCTTTCCGACTTCGACGGCGGCATCGACTTCACCCACGACGGCGCCGGCTGGTCCAATGTTAGCCCCTACAACACCATCCAGGACATCAGCCTGACCGATGTCGCTGATCCGGTCGACCACGTCTCAACGGCCTATACCCAGGTGGCAGGCGACAACCTGATGATCCGGGCCCGGCTCACCGACTACCAGTACTCCCTGCGCACCACCGACGACTTCTTGGCTGCGACGCCGCTGTGGGACTACACCTCACTGCCGACGCAGTCCTCGGGTGGAGTGGCCTGCAGCACCGGCCTGCAGTACATCGCGCCGACGGCCACGGGCCCGAACATCCTCTTGCTGTCCGGTGACGAGACCGCCGACACCGAGCCGGCCAAGATCGCCGTGCGCGGCAGCTGCAATGGCGACTCTTCGACGGTGCATCTGGGCTACCGACGCAGCGGTCACGGAGACCAAGAGGTCTACTCGCAGGGCAATGCCTGGGGCAACCTGCAAACGGCACACGTCTTCGTGCGCTAGTGCGGCTGGCCCACAGTCAAATGCCGTGCGCCTTCTGGAGCTTTCCCGTCTCGTCCAGGGACTTCTGCTCTGAGTACCGCTCGCTCAGGAACGGCTCGCGGTCACGGATCAGCAGAGTCATCTTGAACAGCTCCTCCATGACATCGATCACACGCTCTTTGAACGCAGAATCCTTGAACGTGCCGTCGTCCTCGAATTCCTTCCAGGCCTTGGCGATAGAAGACTGATTCGGAATCGTGAACATGCGCATCCAACGCCCGAGAATGCGCATTTGGTTCACCACATTGAAGGACTGACTGCCGCCGTTGACCTGCAGCAGCGCCAGGGTCTTGCCCTGGGTAGGACGCACAGCACCCTCTTTGAGGGGGATCCAATCGATCTGGTTCTTGAAGACTCCACACATCGAACCGTGCACCTCGGGGCAGGACCAGACCATTCCCTGGCTCCAAGCAGCCCATTCACGCAAACGGATCACCTCGGGATGATCGTAGCTCTGACGGTCGAAGACGGGCAGCTTGGCGGGGTCGAAGATTCGGACCTCGGCGCCCCATTCGCGAAGTAGGCCCGCCGCATATTCAGCGGCAAACCGGCTGTAGGACTTCTCCCTAAGGGACCCGTAAATCACGATAAACCGTGGCGGATCCTGACTAATGGCCACGTCGAGACGGCCCTGAACACTGGCGATACTGTGCATATGCTTCCTTTAATAGGACCCTCTAGCGCGCACTGGCCGACCTGATCAGTCCTTGAGGCCCTTGAACTCGAACTCGACGTTGAGTGCCTCATCGACCGCGAGCAGCTTCTCGAAGGTCAGCGGCTGGCCCTCGACAGGCAGGCTCACCGGCACCGGAACGGCTCCCTCACCCATCTGGCCACCTTGGGACTGGATCGCACTCGTGCGCTGCTGCCCCGGGGTCGCGGTCTGGATGTAGTGCACATCGGCGCTCGAGATCGGGTTCGACAGGAAGTCCACCTTTCGCAGGCTGCCCTCCCATGCCTTCTTCGAGAACTTGGCATCCCAGGGCGCGTAGACCGTCCACCCAACGTAGGTCGTAGGCGCGTCCGCTCCGGGAAGCTGCGCCGAGAAGGTGCCCTTTCCACCACTGTCCGGAGCGACGCCATCTTCGACGTAGACCACCTCGACATTGAAGGCTGCGAGGGACCCGCCGCTGGACTGGCTGCGCACCAGAGGAATCATCACGCGGCCGTCTCCGGCCTTGGCGGGCTGAACGGCACGACCACCGACCGAGGCACTCCAGAGCTCAGCTCCGCCGGGCATCTCGAGCCGCAGGAACTGACGCCGGTTGTTGCGAACCTGGTAGCGAACCGAGGTGAGCCGGCGGCCATCGATGGTCCACATGGTGGTGGCCTGGGCTTGGTCCAAGATGGTGACCAACACATCGACGTCGTTGTGGCGGTTCACCTTGAGCGGAATCTCGGCGTCGGTGCCCAGGTATTTGTAGCCCAGCAACACCGGATTGCCCGTGATGCCCAGGATGGCGGCAGGAAGGCTGCGCACGTCGATGGACGCCGCATTCTTGGCTGCGTCACCGGTGATCTCGAGGTTGCCGCGCGCTTCGACACCAATCCAGCCCTTGGAGCGCTCGACTCCTGTCGGCAGCACGATCGGCACGTTCTCGGTGATCGACCCCTCGCCGACGACTTTCTCCATCTCGATGGTCAGGGGGTACGACCCCTCTGCGGTGAAGTTCAGCGTGACCGTCAGGTCGCCCTTGTCGTTCTGGGTCCACTCGCGAATGCCTGTGCCACTGACGTCCAGCAGGGTCATGCCGTCCGGAATGTCGACCTCCAGCTGCTCGACGCCCTTGAACAAGATGGTGTGGTGGATGGTCGAGGTCGCGGTCAGCAAGCCATCGCCCACGCCGACGAGCGTGTAGGTCTCGGCGTAGATGCGGCTGTCCTGCTCTTCGGCTTCGGGAATCTCGCGCTGCCAGCTGACGGCCAGCGAGCCCGTGGACGGCAGCGTGGCCTCGACGATGCGGTTGCTGCCATCGATGCGGTCTTCTTGGAAGCGCGCGTTGGCGACCGTGAAGTCGAGGTCCTCGTCGCTGGGCACCGACAGCTGAACCGAGGTGCCGCCGCTGGGCACCATCTGGAACGAGAAGCCGCTGCTGCCCTCGGAGTTGAACACGCTCACGGCGAACTCGAGCTCGACCTCGAAGCTGCCCTTCTTGTCGGTCACCAGGGTGTAGTAGCCGCCCTCGATGACCACCGGTGCCTCGACACCGCCGATTGTGGCGGTCTGCAGGGCGACGGCTGATGGCAGCAGCGGGATGCGAACCCAGCCCTCATCCTTGAGCACCTCGACCCGCATGGTGCTGCTGAACATCGCACTCTGGGCCTCGCCGTCTTCGACGACCACGTCGCCGGCGTATGAAGCCGAAGACAGCGCATAGGCCCGGGGAGCCTTCTCGGGGTCCTTCTTGCGGTCCTTGGTCTGCTCGTAGATCTTCAGAAACTGGTCCAGCTTCATCACCACCCGCTCGGGGGGTTCTTCCGCGGCCGCGGGCAGGGCAATGGCCAGGGCGATCAGGGCCGAAATGGCTCGTTTCATGAGGATCCTCTCTTTTTGGATTCTTTGGCGTGAAGCTGCAACACCTGGCCCGCATTCGCGGGGATGAGCAGCTGCTGGTACAAGACGGCCTGTCCAGTCGCCGGAATGACGACCGACATGGCAGAAGCGTGAGATTTGGGAGCGGCCAGCGTTTCGGGCTGGGCCGCCATGGGCTCGGACATCACATCTTTCTTGGCCATGCCAATGCTGATGTTGACGCGCGGCACTCTGATCGATGGGCCACGACTCTGAACCTGGGGCCTCATCGCCGGGGCGTCCATGGGCATCGGGTCGTAGGCGTAGCTGTCATCGGGAGTCGGCTCGGGGGTGGCCATGGGAGCCTGTTCGGCTCCGGAATCCGGAAGGTCCTCGAAGTAGTCGCCGTAGTCGCCACCGCCTGCAACCTCGCCGCCTTCGACGTTGAACTTGGCTCCGGAGTCGCCGATGCCGCCGCGGCCATAGCCCACGCCTCCGCCGCCCGCGCCGCTTCCGCGGGTGCCGAGGCCGCCGATTCCGTCCGCAGACCCGACCTCGTCGAAGCCACCGATCAGCCCACCCTGGGGGGCGACCAGCTCACCGCTGATGTTCATGCCAGTGAAGTCGTAGACTGTCTGATCGTCGTTGCTGTCCTCGCCGTCGAAGTTGATGATGACGTCGGGCTCTTCGGGGGCTGCCGGCGCTGATCCGAAGCTCACCGAGTACGAGCTCGACGCCGGCGCCTTGGTGGCCGACTTCTTCTTGGACTTCTTGCCGGACGCGAAGTCGAGGCTCTTGTCCGCAGACCCGGTGGCGACCCCGGGCACGCGCTGGAGCACCCGATTGGCGTCGTCATAGTCCTCTTCCTCATCCTCTTCGACGACCAGTTCCTCAAGCAAGTCGAGCGTGGCCTTGCTGTGAAAGACCTCTTGTTTGGCCGCGGCCACCTCGCGCTCGATCTCGGCCAAGTCGACTTCGTAGGCGTTGGCCTCGACGGAGATCTGGTTCTCGAGCGACACCTCGAGCTCCTTGAGCGCGTCTTCGAGCTTGGCATTGCGCGACGACAGCTCGACCGCTTCGTTCTGCTCTAGCTTTTCGATGTCGCGGCCAATGTCGAGTGCTGCGTTGTAGTAGGCAGAGGAGCCCGCGTAGTCGCCCTTCTGCTGCAGTTCCTCGGCCTGTTTTTTGTACTCATCTGCACGCCGCTCATCTTCGACGGCACGGGCGCGAGCCTGCTCCTTGACCCGACGCTCGACCACGGACTCGGTGCCCGTCGCCTCGCCGCGCTTGTTCTTGCCCTCGACCAAGTCGAGGTTCGACTGCAGGCCCTTGAGGTTGTCGTTGGATGCACCGATGCTCGACAGGTCGTCGAGGTAGCCCTGAGCCTCGTCGAAGTCGTTGTCCATCCACGCGCTGACCGCTTGGCGGTACAGGGTGTCGGCTTCCTCGCTCTTGCCGTCGTCAAGGGCAAAGCCGTAGGCGATTCCCTCGCCCTCACTGAACGAGTCAACGGTGTTGGCCGCGCCGGACTCGTGGCGATTGTCGTAGCCGGGAGGCAGATAGACCGTCGCACGGCTGACAGCGACCGGTGCCGACAACACAGGCAGCACCAGACCCCGCTCCTCCTTCTTGAGCCAAGCGTCGGTATTGCCCAACAAGGACACCTCGACGGGAAAGGTCAGCAGACCCTCGACCGTCTCGACGGAGCGCTCGAGCGGAATCAGCCAGCCCGGCTGGTCATCGGTGACCGGAAGGGACGTCTCGCCGCTGACCCGCACGCCGATGATGTCGGTGCCCTCGGGGGGAACGATGCGCAGGTGGCTGGCCCGCTCGTTGCGCACTTCGTAGCGAGCCGTCGCCAGGGTGCGGCCGTGTTGAGTGGTGGCGATGGTGTACTGGGCCACGTCGATCACAACTGGAGGCTGCTCGATCAGCTCCAAGCGCAACAGATTTAGGGCGCCGCCGGTCGCCCCGCCTGGGCGCTGGAATGCGGCGGTCACGGTGCCCTCGACAAGGCCCTCGCCCCAGTCGGGAAGGGTCGCGGCGGGAATCGCCTCCCAGCCCGTGAGTCGAGGAACGACTTCCACATCGCCGTCCCGCGCCACCTGCACGGTGGCATCGGTTCGCCATGCGGCTTTGGGCACGATCGATGGCATAGGCACCGAGGCCTCGGCGCCACTCGGCAGGGCTGAGGTCCAGTGGATGTCGATGTCCAAGCGACGGTCGGCCGGTCGCTGCAGCTCGACGGTGATGGTGTTTCCGCTGCGGCTCCAGGAGCGCACATTTGGCCCCGTCACATCGAGGTCCCGCCCGGTTCCGCCGGCAGTGAAAGACACGCGTTCGAGGCTGCCCCGCCGGACTTCCCAGCGAAGCTTGGCCCGCCCCCGAATCTCGGCGTCGCCAATGGTCACGCCGACACCGGCGTGAGCAATGGCCAGGGTGCCCCGCGCGGCGGCAGACACCGGAGGCGCGAGGGAGACCGTGAGCTGTTCGGCGCCAGAGTGAAAGCCGTCTTCGGTGGGGATGACCACAGCTCCGGTGCCCACGACTGTGGCTTCCAAGCCCGGTGCATCGACCGACAACAGTCCGCGCACGGCGGGAAGCAAGCGCAGCTGGGTCGGCACGTGCTCGGGATCTCCCGGAATCTCGGCGACAAGCTCGATGGTGACGGGTCCATCGACCCATCCGGTGATCTTGACCAGGCCATTGTCGACGGTGGTCGTGGCCTCCTCTGTGTTCCAGGTGGCGCTGTTGAGGTGAGCGACCCCATCGATCAGTGTGCCGTCAAACCAGCCTGGCTCCCACGACTCGATCTGCCAGATCGCGGTGACCCGCAGCGCCTCGTCGACGACCTCGACCTTGACCTCGCGGCTGGCCACAACCGGTCCGGGCGCCTTTTCGGGTTCGGGCTCTTGTGGCTCTTGCAGCCCTTCCCAGCGAGCGCCGTGCATCGAGACGGAGTTCCCCCAGGCCGGCACATGGACGGCGAGCAACAAAGCAGTACTGAGGGGAAGCCAAGAGCGCATTCGGGACCTGAACGTGTGGCGGGAAAGGACCTTACAGTTGGGGTGCAAGTTCCCGAGGAACATGGGATCGGTCGTGGAATTGCAGGTCGTGACAACCGCCCGGGCGTGCTACATACGCCCGCTGTTTTGGGGGCAGTCCATGGCCATCGATGTTTCGACCTTTTTTGAGGGTGCTGATGATCTGGCGGCGCGAACCCAGAGCGAGCTGGCGCAAGGCCTGACCGGGTCGGTCATTCTCGAGATCGCGGGCGAGGTCAAGGCGCTTCAGGCCTCTGGCAGGCAGATTACCGGGTTCACCATTGGCGACTTCTCGCCGGCCCAGTTCCGCATTCCAGACACCTTTGTCGATCGCATCAAGTCGCACCTCGACGAGGGCCACACCAACTACCCACCCGCTGTCGGCGTGCCCGAGCTGCGCGCTGCTGTGCGCGCGCTGTACGAACGCGAGCTGGGACTGGCCTACCCCGAAGGCTGCGTCCAGGTCGGTTCCGGCGCCAGGCCACCGATCTTCAGCGCGTTCGCGTGTGTGCTCGATCCTGGAGACATCGTCGTCTACCCGGTCCCCAGTTGGAACAACCGCTACTACGCCTACATCAATGGGGCCAAGGGCATCGCCGTGCCCACCCAGCCCAGCAACGGCTTCATGCCCACAGCTGAAGACCTGGCCCCTTACATGCGCACCGCGCGGGTCATCTGCCTGAACAGCCCGCTCAACCCCTCGGGCTCGGTCATCAGCCGCGAGATCCTCGCCGACCTGTGCGACGCCATCGTCGACGAGAACCATCGACGCGCCCCCCTCGGCGTCCGGCCTCTCATCCTGTTCTATGACCAGGTGTACTGGCAGCTCACCTTCGGCGACATCCGCCACTACACCCCGGTCGAGCTCAACGGCGAGATGGCGAAGTACACCGTGTTCATCGACGCCATCAGCAAGTGCTGGGCCGCGACCGGCATGCGGGTCGGCTGGGCTGTGGTTCCTCCTTGGCTGCGCGACAAGATGAAGCCACTGGTCGGCCACATGGGTGCATGGGCCGCCCGTCCCGAACAGCTGGCCACCGCCGAGCTGCTGTCCGACCCAGAGCTGACAGTGCCCTATATGACCGGCTTCAAGGCCGACATTCAGGCCCGGCTGGACCGCCTCCATGCCGGCCTCAGCGCCATGCGCGTCGACGGGCTGCCTGTCGACGCCCTGTCGCCACAAGGGGCCATCTACCTCACCGCCAAGATCGATCTGCCAGGGCGCGGCGAAGAAGAGACTCGCAAGCTGTTGCTCCACGACGCTGGAATCGCCGTGGTGCCGTTCTCGGCCTTTGGCTACCCCGAAGGCAGCGGCTGGATGCGCTTCAGCGTCGGCGCCGTCGGACTCGATGACATCGACGGAGCCCTGCTGCGCCTCAGGCAGCTGGTCGAGCGCGAAGTGGCCGCAGTCACCCGATGATGCGTCCCGTATTGGCACTCACGGTGCTGCTAGCCATCGCCTGCGGCACGGACGAAGAGCTGCTGCCCGATCCTGAAGGACTCGCTCACGACCAAGCCATCGCGGCCAACGAGCCTAGCGAGGGTGCCGCCGCCCCAACCGGCGAGCAGACCACCGTTACCTTCCTCAAGCCGTACACGATCCCCACGTCGAGCGAGGGCATGACCTATGCCGACTCGTTCACCTTCTATGGGTGGAATGCCGATGGCTCCAGGTACGCATTCAGCAGCTTCTATCCGGGTCCTGGCGCGGCCCAATGCGAGGGCAAGGCCCAGTTCTTCGTGGTCGACGCCGACACCGACTCGTACGTCAAGGGCGCCCACACTGAGTGGTCATACCCCAGTGCCGAGCCGGACTCTGAGAGCTGCCCGACCCCAGCACCGCAAGACCGCATGACGGCGGCCGTTGAGGGGTTGCTGGCCCAGCATGGCATCATTCTGGGGCTGGGTGCCGAGCCCCAGCAGCTCGACAGCGAAGACAACGTCAGCTTCGCCCCCATCGTATTGGCCAATGGCACCAAGGTCGACATCGGGTTCGAGACCGGCGGCGACGGGTGGGACGACGGCGCGTGGTTTGGCCTGAGCCTCGAAGCCAACGGCATCACCGTCGACGTCGAGACGGGCAAGCGAAAGCGGGGCGGCATTCTCGGATACTCCCCCAAGATGGTGTTCTTTGGCCCTGGCAACCACATGGCCATCGTGACCGAGCGCTCGGGCATCGACTTCGAGGGGCAGAATCTGTCGCGCATGACAAATGGCCTAAAGATGCCCGAAGGCTGGTAGTACCCTGTGCTCCTGCCCTGGAGCATCGCATGCGCACGACCCTGTTGATCTGTCTCGCCCTCACTGTCGGCTGCCGTGCCGATGACGAGCCCATCGACCTCGACAACGACGGCTTCATTGACGCCGAGGACTGCAACGACGCCGATGAATTGGTGTTTCCGGGAGCAGCCGAGGTCTGCGATGGCATCGACCAGGACTGCGACCGCAACATCGACGAAGACAGCATCGACGCGCCGCAGTGGTTCTTGGACGCAGACGGCGACGGCAGCGGAAACAGCGGGG
>CAYYHT010000102.1:0-14311 GCA_964471355.1 uncultured Enterobacteriaceae bacterium | reverse complement strand
GCCCTTGTTGAATGGCGCCTACGCCTCGGTTCGAGCTGCAGAGTTCGACGAGCGAAGCACCCGCGGTGTCATCTATGCGGGAGTCGCACGCAGCTACTACGGACTCGTCCAGGCCCGAGAAGGGGTTGAGCTGTCGCAAGAGTCCCTCAAGACCCTCGAGGGCCAGCTCGATCTGGCCCAGCGCCAAGTGACCGCCGGCTTGGCCGATGAGCGCGCCTTGCTGCAGGCACGATTGGCCGTGAGTCGGGGCCAGC
This sequence comes from uncultured Enterobacteriaceae bacterium, assembly GCA_964471355.1. Classification (GTDB taxonomy): domain Bacteria; phylum Myxococcota_A; class UBA796; order UBA796; genus CAYYHT01. The sequence continues at coordinate 14,057 of CAYYHT010000102.1, read as the reverse complement.
GTGAGATCGACGCGAGTGAGCAGCGGCTGATTGCCGCGCAGCTCTCCTTTTCACAGAACACCGGGCTGCCAAGCGACTCGCAGCTCGAATCACCGCCCGTGGTCGAGGTGCCCGAGAGCCTCGAGGCCGCGATCGAGGGCGCCCTGCAGAACCGTTCAGACCTGGGAGCGGCACGCAGCCGCGTCGATGTCGCCCGCGCCCAGCACATGGCCAACCAGCTCAGCTGGGCCCCTCGCGTAACGGGGAATTTCACCACCGCGTTCAGCGAGAACACCGGCTTCAACCCGGACCAGAAGGTGCAGTGGGTCGGCGGCGTCAACGCCAGCTGGCTGTTGTGGGATGGAGGCGCTCGCTTGGCCCAGACCCGCCAGACCGCGAGTGCGGTGCGCATGGCCGAGTACCAGGTGCGCAAGAAGGAGCAGGTCGCCGAACAGCAGGTCACCACGCTGCTCGAGCGGTACCAGCGGGCCGACACCTCACTCAAGACCGTCGAGCGCGAGGTCGAGCTTTCCGAGCGAAGCCTGGAGCTGTCGAATCGCGCGTTTGGCGCCGGCAGCGCAACGTGGCTCGAAGTCGAACAAGCAGAGCTGATGCTGCGCCAAGCCCAGCTCAACGCCACCGTCGAGCAGATGAATCGCGATCTGGCGGCAGTCGAGTTGCTGGTGGCCATTGGCGGCGTACAGCGGTAGCCAAATTGGCGTCCGAACAGGTTGGCGTCTGGATGAACATCCGTGGCGCCACGGTGGAAGGCACGCCTGTCGACGGTGGACATCGCAAGGATGGCGACCACGATTCGCGAATAGGAATAGGAGGATCCTGACCCCTATTGGTGACCCATGGCCTCGACCTCGATTCCTGACTTTCAGCAGCACTTGGCCACTTCGCGCAGCATCACGGTGCTGTCCGGAGCGGGCACCTCGGCCGAGTCCGGCATCCCCACATTTCGAGGAGCCGGCGGGCTGTGGCGGCGATGGTCGGCACAGGACCTCGCGACCCCGCAGGCCTGGAATCGGGACCCGGGCTTGGTCTGGGAGTTCTATGACTACCGGCGTCAGGTGATGGCCGACAAGGGGCCGAACCCGGCTCACACCGCATTGGCCAGCCTGGAGCAGCGCTGGACTGACGCCGACCGCGGCTTCAACCTGGTCACCCAGAACATCGATGGCCTGCACGCCGAGGCTGGCTCGAAGAACATCACCCGCATGCATGGCTCGCTGTGGCACATCCGCTGCCTGGACTGCGGCATGGTGCAGCACAACCGCACCGTGCCCATCACCCCGGCATTCGAAGGCGCCGGCGACCCCGACCCCAACGCCCACGCCAAGCGCTTCTCGGCGGCCGATCTGCCCAGCTGCAACTGCGGCGGCACCCAGCGGCCTCATGTGGTCTGGTTTGGCGAGGGCCTCGACCCCGACATCCTCGAAGCGGCCTCACTCGCCGCCATGAACTGCTCCACCTTCATCGTCGTGGGCACCTCGGCGGTGGTCTATCCAGCGGCTGGACTCGTGCCTCTGGCGCGCAGCAACGGCGCCATCGTGGTTGAGGTGAACCTGGACAGCACCCCCGCCACCCAACACTGCGACTTCGTCTTTCAAGGCAAGGCCGGCGAGATCCTGCCAGACCTGTTGGCCGTGGACCCGGTCTAGGCATATACGCCCGTGCAACCTCGGAGTTTCCGTGCGCAACGCACTTCTCGCCCTGCTTCTGATGACCACTCCAGCCCTCGCCGATAGCGGCGCACTGGGCTCGGAAGGGTCTGACGTCTGCTTGGTGACGCACCGGAATCCACTGGTCCGACAGGGATACGACTACTACGCCGTCGTCGTCGGCAGCCAGTCCGTCATCGCACCTGGCGCCACGTCGCACGGCGTCGCATCGGTCGGCGATGGCGGGACCATCAGCGTCTCGGCCAGCGTCACCGGCGCCGCGCCCGGAACCAAAAAGAACCCGGTCAAGATCATCGGCAAGGTCGCCGGCAACGTGCTGACCATCGCCACCTTCGGCTACACGCTGATCGGTCGGCTCATCCCCGACAAGAAGTCCACTCCGGTCTCCGAACCTGCCGTCGGCGTCCAGCGCGACGTCTTCGATGCCAGCCCGACCTGCACCCCCGAACAGACCGCCCTGGGCGTCGCGCACTTGGTCACCGCACTGCCCAGCCGCATGTTCGGCATCTTCGGCCGCTAGGTCTACGGCGCCAGTTGGCGCAGCCGAACCTTGGCGTCCGAGACCGAGTCTCCCACCCAGATGACCTTGCCGCTGTCGACCAGCACGAACTTGGCGCGGGCTCTGTGAACGGCCTCCCACCCATCGTTGGCAATGTCCGCGGACTCGATCTTGGACGCCTGCAAGGGCAGCACTTGGATGTTCATCGGGTCGGCGACCGCGCGAAGCTCTTCGAGCGTGTGGCGGGTGGCTCGACCGCTGTAGCGACTGTGCTCCAGCCGGGTGACCATCACGATGCGATCTCCCCGCAGAGGTAGCTCGGCACCGATCAAGTCCAGCATATCGACCCACGACGCGTGGACCTGGGCGGCGTTCGAAGTGGGGTGCTGCTCGATCATCTGCACCACCAGCTGACGAGCGTCTTGCCATCGCTCTTCGCGCACCAGCCCCTGGGCCTGGTCCCACAACGCCCCTGCCATCACCTCACGCTCGGCGGCTTCAAACGTCGCTCTCGGGGTCGCCAGCAGTGTCTTCCAGCCGTCGTCTTCTGGGGCATAGTGGCCCCCTCTGGCAACGATGGCCGCCACCAACTCGGGCGTGAATCCCGACGGACGGCCGGTCCAGAGCACGGCATGCTCATCGACCACAAAGATGCTGCTGCGGCTGCGGTACTCGGCCAGATGGGCGACGAGTCCATTGCGCCGGTACTTCAGCTCTTCGGCCGATCGCACCACCTCCACGTCTGGCCACGGATGATCGGTGAGCAGCAGCGGCTTGCTTCCTCGGTGGAACACCACCGGCCCCTCGTCGATGGCCTCGGCAAACGCGACAGGTGTCGGCAGTCCAGACACCAAATTGTCCAGCTGAAGCGACGAGGCACGCCGGATGCCTTGGCCCTGTTCCGCTTCCGTCCTGAGCCTTCGAAGCATCTGGCTCATCTTCTCGGGAGGGGGTGCCGCAACCACACCTGGCACCGCACTTCGAACCACTCCGTCGGGACGGAACTGCCAGACATTCACCGTGCCGCTGCCGCTCGAGGAATGCTTGCGGCCGTAGTAGAGAAAACGGTCCCCATTCACCGCAACGTCGACCGACCGCACGACCGGCGGCTTCCAGCTGTACGGCCAGGACGCGGCCGGTACGAACACCCCGTCAGTGAGCGTCCCCACCCGCAGCGTCTCTCGGCGAAGCCCCTCATCACCCCTCTGCTCGAGCGCCAGGGACCCGCCGCTGACCACTGCTTGGGACTCCACCGGCTCGAGCCCGGGCACCGATCGGACCTCAACGCCCATGCGAACGGTCGCCGTTCCAAGCCAGACCGTGCGTGGCTGGTCGATGGTCCACTCACGCACTGGCTCCCCGTCCTTCCACACCGTAATGTTCCTGGAGACATACCCACCGCCGGCGAAGCTCTTGGCGAGCACCTCTGCGGTCAGCAAATGACCATCGGCGACCCCCAGACGCACCCACATCGGCCCCTGCCTTGCGGCAATGAACCACCTGGCCAGTGCGGTTCGATATCCCTCGATGGCGTCGGGGCCCACAGGCTCACTCGGAAACAGAGCACCCCCACTGCAGGCCGACGCCACGCACCCCGACTTCTCGGTCGATCCCGAGTCCACGTCGATCCGCCAGCTCCACCCATCGCTATCGACCGCAAGCAGGCCCCCTTCGAAGGGGACGGCATCGACAAAATCGCCCTCCAGCCTCACGCGGGATTCGGGCCGTCCAATGGTCTCGACGGACAGATTCTGCTGCCGATCGACAAAATAGAGCCGGTCGTGATCCACAAAGCCAGCCCGGGACACCGTCGCAAGTCCCGGAGCCACCGTCATTGAGTTCTCCCTCGCATCGAGTCGAAACAGCGAACCATCGACGGCAATGCCGAACGTCAGCGGCCCGACCGTCTCACTCACAGCCACGACCTCCCCGACCGAGTGAGCCCGGGCAAGGGCCACGGACGACTCGAGATCAGCGGCCACAACATAGAAGAAGCCCTGATCGGAGAGCGCCAGGAACCGCCCATCTTGCAAGCGCTTGAGCCAGGTATAGCTGCGATGCCCCCCCACCTGTGCGTCGGCAGGTCCACGATGAGTCGTGACGGCGCCCTCGGCAGTCACCTCAATCAGGACGCCCCCATCGGTTGCAATGATGCCCCGCTGTCCGTCGAGCAGCACATAGGTAGCCCTGTGGGGCCGGATTGCGGCGTGAGGCACCTTCCAGTCTCGCGGAAACACATCGCCTGCGTCCCGGGCGCCACGGCGGCGCCAGGACGATGAAAACGCCATCGGAAGCCGCGCTTCTTCCTGGTCGCTGGCCCGTCTCGACGTCCAGTCGTCGGGGTCCAACAGGTACATCTGGCCTTGTTCATCGAACACTGGCACCCCATCGAGGCCCGCTTCGTGCCAGGGTCCTGGGTACAGAATGAGCCGCTGTCCGTCAGCCCCCGGATGAGCGATGGCGCGCAGCGTCTTCCCGTCGTAGACCGTCTGCCCGCCCGCATGCCCCACCATCAGCCAATCACCATCTGCCGAGACCCGCATCGCGTTCGGGCGATACACCGACCGGTACAGAAGCTCGCGGTCTGGCTCGGCCAGCGGCTTCACCGAGGTCTTGCCCGGGCAGGCGGCAAGGCCCAGCAGCAGCGCAAGAAGGGCCCTCATCGGGACTCCCCAACCAGTACCGTGTCGCCATGGAAGCCGCCTCCGAGGTGGACCCGGAGATCCCGACGCCAGCAATACACGTCGCCCTCGGCATCGCGGACACAGCCCTGCCCCTCGTCCAGATCGACCTGAACTGCCGACTGCATGCCGGTCACAGGGTAGGCCGCCAACAGCTCGTCCCCCTGTTTGGACAGCACCACGCATCGAAGCTCGTGATCTTGCGAGACCGCGCACAGCGAGTGCTTGCCACCGACGTCCGCCGAGACAGACTCCGAGGCGAACAGGCGAACGCGTCGGATGTCCCGCAGCGCCGAGAACTCAGAGTTCATCGTTCCACAGCTAAACGTGCCTGCGGTCTCGGTACACACGGCACGAGTCCCTACGACAACCTTGTCGGCACGAGGCATGTCCACGCCGCCGTCTACCGGCTCACCCTCGACGGCCAACGCGCGCAGCGCAGCCACCCCCGGTGCACCGCGCTCGAGCCCGCGAAAGCGCGAGCCGAAGCACGAAGCCGCACCACGCTGGTCGATGTAGCACCCCCATTGCTCTCCCACACTGAGGTCCCGCACCCGAGGAAGTCGCAGCGGAGGCGGGGACGCGGTCCCCCAAAAGTACCCAACCATTCCCGAGCAGGTCACCTCGGACCGAGCGTCGATGGCACAGCCCAAGCGGTCCCCAGACACGATGCGCACCGGCTGCAGCGGGGCGGTCAGCTCGGGCACGTTGGCAAAGCCAGGGCTGCACACGAACTCGCCGTCCATGCGCTGGCCACACAGGTGCGGCCCCATCCAGGCGAGCGTGGCCATGTCAGCCAGCCCTTCGACATTGACTCGAGCCTTGGTCGGGTACCTGCTGAAGCCGCGGCACCGCACTGGCCCCTCCCCGGCAACGCAGACCGAATCATGTCCAACCACCATGTCGTGAGCATTTTCGAAGTAGAGCTCGGGGGGCTCGAACTCGAGGTCGCCGCCCTGGCCCAACATGCCCCGATGGTCGGTGCCGCCCCAGCAGTGCACCATGCCGTCGACGTCGATCATGCATCCCTGGGCGCCACCGGTCGCCAGTCCGGCCGCTTGGTATGCCTCGGCGGTCCCTTCGCTTGACTGCGGAATCACCCGGCCTTTTGGGTGAGACCGAAACCGGCAGCGCATCTGCAGATCGGCGGTGAGCGTACAAATGCGATGCCACTGCGTGCCCTTGGGCTCGCCCAGTCCGTCCACATAGGCTGCGGACACCTCGATGACGCCCTCGGTCAGCCTCTCGATGGGCCCCTGCATGCGGTCGTCCCCCATCCAGCACAGCAGATCATCGGCCCGATCGATCACACAGACCAGTCCCTGGTCCACGGCGAGGGCATAGGCTGGACCCAGCTCTTCCGGGCTCGTTCGCAGCCCCTCGCCAGCGCCCCAGCAATGAACCCGTCGCTGTGCGTCCAAGATGCAGCTCTGGTTCCCTCCGACCGCCAAGTCGATGGCCTCAGGCAGGCCCTCGATGAGGACTGGACGCAGCGCCGGCTCTGTGACGGCGGCGTCCAATGACAGTTGCCCATGGCTGTTGTCCCCCCAACATCGCACCGCCCCGTCGCGGGCCAGTGCGCATGCATGGGCACTTCCCACTCCGACCCTCTCGGTGGCCCCAAGCCGGACCCGAGACAGTTGCGGCCGTTCGCCCACAGAGCCCCAGCAGAACACCCGGCCTCGTCCATCGACAGCGCACATGCCCCTGCGCCCAGCGTCGATGGAGCCGATGTCGCTCAGCCCAGCCACCTGCACAGCCATGTCATGCCGTTCTCGCTCTGCCGCGCCATGCCAGCCGGTCCCCCAGCACCAGACCGTGCCGTCGGCGCGCACCGCACACATCGTCTCGCCGATGGCCATGGTCACGACATCGGTGAGGGGTTCGGTGGCGGAAGACACCACAGGGCACGCCATCAACCACACCAGACCCACAACACGCATGGTCCCTACCGGCTCAGCGGAATGTCGACGGCTCGAAGGGCTTCCAACCGGTCCGTCGTGGGATGCCCGGTCGTCTGCCAAAACGGCGGTTCGAGGTGCGGAACCCTCTCCAATAGATCACCAGCAAGCGCCACGACATCGTGCCAGCGCAGGTGCACAAAGCCCTCTTCTGGGTCTTCGCTGACCGGCATGATGATCAGATCGGCCTGGGGCAACAGAGTGGGAATGGGTGGCCAGACCGCGTAGCTGTGCAGCACGCCTTCGATCTCCATGGCACCGAACTTGGCGATGAAGACATCTTCGTCCTGGGCTTCGTGCAGCCTTCCGAGCTTGTCGCGAACCTCGGCATAGCCGCTGCCCGTCGTGCGAATGGCGAGCTCGACCCACTCTGCGTGCAGCGCGTGGTCGGGCGGTGGCAGCCACTCCGACCACTCGCCGTCGTCCAACACCAGCAGCCGAAGCGTATCGAGGCGCGGAGTCTTGGTCGCCGCCACTGCTGCTTCGAGCAAGATGTGCAGCCCTTGCTCATCGTGCTCACCGGTGAGCAGCAGCGTGTCGCGGTTGGCGGGCAGTGCAATCGGCCGCCCCTGGACCGGAAGTGAAGCAATCTGCTCGGTCAGCAAGATGCGCGCCGAGTCGTAGCAGTCGCCCTCGTCGCTCGCGTAGACGCCGTCCGTGACCCGGATGAACGGGTTCGGATTGAGCGCGACCAGATTCTTGCGCGCCCGCTCGAAGCAGGTCTCGAGCTGTACGCCCCAATCCACGACTTGGCTGCGGGGAAACTGAATAATGGTGGCGGGGGTATCGAACACCAGCTGTGCGCCGAGGTGGGCGCCTACCGGTAGCGAGGCCAGGTCGAGCTCGACCTCGGCACCGCGGACCTTCATGTCGATGCGCAGCGCGGCCAGGTGAGCGAGGGGACGCATGCGGACCAGAAGATTTGGCGCGGCCTCGTCATAGGCCTTTGGAAGTTCGGTCTTGGCCGACAGGGTCACGATGGATTCGGCGGCGCGAATGAGCCCGCCCTCTCTCTCTTCGGTCGGCAGCGCGCTCCACGCCTCGTAGTGGTTGTGCAGAAAGCTGACCTGGCTGTCGGTTTGGTGCACGAAGGAGAACTCCTCCATGTCCATGCGAACCGGGTGTCCGAGCGTCTGCAGCAGCGTCTTGAGCCGCAGAGCAAACTCCTCACGCTCATCGGGGGACGGCGGCTCGGGCGCACCCCCTAGATACTCGAGCAGCTCCGAGAACCAGGACATGCAAACAGCCTAACAGGCGTCCGTTTCAGCCGACCTACGCCATCCTCCTGCTACTGTCCCCCCGTGACACGTACCCAAAAAATCGCAGCCGCAGTCGCCGCTGTCCTGTTCACGGCTTGCACGGGACTCTACGTGCTGGCCTTCCACGCACCGGTGTTTCTGCTCATGCCCCATGCGCCTCGAGACAGCGCCGCGCTGTTCGACTCCAGACCCGCACTCATCGCACATCGAGGCCACTCGGGCATCGCTCCCGAGAACACACTGGCAGCCTTCAAAGAAGCGGCCGCGGGGGGGTTCTGGGTCGAGCTTGACGTCGCCCTGTGCAAGAGCGGCGAGATCATCGTCATCCACGACGACACCGTGGACCGGACGACCAACGGATCGGGTGCGGTCGCCGACCTGACCCTTGCCGAGCTGGTTGCCCTGGACGCCGGCAGCTGGTTCGATGCCCCCTACAACAAAGAGACGCTGCCGACCCTCGACGAGGCCTTCGCCACCATCCCCATGAGCAGCGTCATTCTCGTCGAGCTCAAGACCGACGACGACAAGGTCGCTCTGCCTCAAGCCGTCGCCAAGGCCATCGCTACCGCGGGCCGACAAGACCGGGTCATGGTGATCTCCTTCGACCCCTTCATGCTCGAGCAGCTCAAGCTCGCTGCCCCCGACATTCTGCGCGGACAGCTGGTCGGCGACTACTCCACAAGCGACCTGGCCTGGTACGAGAAGCGCGCGCTGCGCAACCTGGCGATGACCGACAAAGTGCAGCAGGACGCGGTCCTCTTCCAGCATGACCTGCTCAATCCGACGTTGGTCGGTCGCCTGAAAGGTCTGGGCTACCCAGTGTTCGCCTGGACCGTCAACGAGCCCGCCGACATCGCCCGCATGAAGGATCTGGGCATTGACGGCATCATCTCGAACTATCCGGACCGGGGCCTATAAGTACGGTTTGTCCGCAATAATTTGAAGTGAATTCCCGCTAAACGGCGGTACTCTGTTCCCGTCACCGTCGGAGTACCATGCGACTTGCACTCATCGCTCTTCTCGCCCTCACCGCCTTCGCATGCCGGACCGACGCTGACGGAGACGGCGTGTCCAGTGCCACCGACTGCGACAGCGAGGACGACCAAGTCTTTCCGGGCGCGTACGAGTTCTGCGACGGCATCGACAATGACTGCAATGGCACCATCGACGACCCCTATGACCAGGACGGCGACGGCGTGCTCAGCTGCGGCGTCGACGAGCCAGACTGCGACGACCTGAACGCCGAGGTGCACCCCGATGCGGACGAGGCGTGCAACGCCCTAGACGACAACTGCGATGGCGAAATTGACGAGGGCTTCGATGGCGACGGCGACGGGGTCGCCAGCTGCAACGGAGACTGCGACGACAACGACGCCACCACCGCTGAGGGAGCCCAAGAAGTGTGTGATGCGGTCGACAACGACTGCGACGGGCTCGTGGACGAAGAGAGTGACTTCGACCACGACGGCACCACCCGATGCGGCCCAGATGGCCAGCTGTGGACCCTCGACGACGACTGCGATGACCTCGACAAGTGGACTTTCCCCGGCGCTCCCGAGCAGTGTGACGGCATCGACAACGACTGCGATGGCTACCCCGACCTCGACGAATACGATTTCGACGGCGACCAATGGGCTCCCTGCGAGGGCGACTGCGACGACGAGGAGCCCGACGCGAACCCCGGTTGGTTCGAGTTCATGTGCGACGAGATCGACAACGACTGCGATCCCGCCACCCTCGACCAGGACAACGACTCAGATGGCGACGGCTTCGACGGGTGCAACTTCGACAGCATCTTGGTCTGGGACTGCGACCCTGGCGACGCGAGCATTCACCCCGAGGCCCCCGAGACCTGCGACTTCACCGACCAGGACTGCGACGGCCTGATCGACGAGGACTTCGACCTCGACTTCGATGGCTACACCTCCTGCGACGGAGACTGCGACGACCTGGACATCACCCGCAATCCAGGCGCTTTTGAGGCCTGCGACGAGATCGACAACAACTGCGACGGACAGGTGGACGAGGACTACGACGACTCGGACATCGATGGCATTGTCGACTGCCTGGACACCGAGCAGTCGGTCGACGACTGCGCCGACGGCTTCGACAACGACGGCGACGGCTTTGCAGACTGCGATGAGCATGACTGCGTCGGGGTGGGCGCTTGTCCAGATGGCGAAGTCTGCATCAATGGGGAGGACGACGACGGCGACGGGTTCTCAGACTGCTTCGACGACGACTGCTATGGCGACGCGGCCTGCGAATGCAGCATCGAAGATGCGCTGGACTGCACCACCAACACCGCGATCTATGGCGAGCTGTGGTGGGACGAGACCGGCGGCGAAATGTACGCCTATGACTGTCCTACGGGCCTTTCCAGCTACGACCAAGCCGAAGACATCTACAGCTTCACCGCCCCCTATGACGGCAGGTTTACCTTCGAGTTGAGCTCGTACTACGACTACCTGCACCTCATCACCCTCGATGCGGCGGTGGGCTGCCAACCCGACGCTTGCGACGACATCAACTGGGCGGGTGGGCCGGTCGAATACGTGATGGACGCCGGCGATGAGATCTACCTCGCCGTCGAGCAGCTCGACCCCGCCGACGCGAACTACACCCTGCAGCTCAGTTCCTGTCTCGAAGCCGGCGACGAGGTCTGCGATGACGGCCTCGACAACGACCTCGACGGCATGCTCGACTGCCTCGACCCGGACTGCAGCGGCGATCCCGTCTGTGTCGAAGTCTGCGACAATGGCTCGGACGACAACGGCGACGGGCTTATCGACTGTGCAGACCCGTACTGCTCCGGCGACCCCACTTGTCCCGATCAGTGCAACAGCATCGACACCGTGACCTGCGGCTTCACCGACAGCATCAACACCGCCGCACTGCCGTCGGACGTCGACAACTACGCAGTCTGCGACGGGGTTCTGTGGCCCTTCACCGGCCCCGAGGTGACCTACCACTTCGTGTCTGCGGTCAGCGCGACGGTGACCTTCAATGCAGACACGGCCTACGACGCCGGCATCATCGTGCACACCAACGACAGCCAGTGCGCGCAGAACCCGGTCGGCTGTGCCCGAAGCGTGGACGATGTCTATGCACCGGGAGTCGAGACCGTCTCCATGGTGGTCTGGCCAGGACGGGAGCTTTGGTTCACCGTCGACGGCTGGGACCTAGAGAGTGGAGGCCTCGATGTCTCCATTGATTGCAACTAGGCCATCGGCCTCCTGACGGTCATTGGGACCAATGCCTTCGGATTTCCTTGCGCCGAGAACGGCAATGGGGGAGATTGCCGCGGAATCACGGAGTCCATGACCATGCGCAACGCCATTCTCTGCATCGCCACAGTGCTGTGCCTCACCGTAGCGACCACACCTGCGGCCCACGCCGACCTCCCAGGCGCAGGCAGCTTGCCGGGCGGCATGCCCAAGATGCCCAAGAAGAAGGACAAGGACAAGAAGGACAAGAAGGACAAAGAGGCCGAAGAGGAAGAGGCCGAAGAGACCCCCACTGACGAGGCCGCGCCCGACGGCGAAGCCCCTCCCGAAGAGGCGGTGCCCGCGGCCGAGCCAGCCGTCGAAGCCGCCCCTGCTCCTGCCGCTCCACAAGCCGATCCCAATGCCGAGCTCTCCACCAATGACCGGACCAAGCTGGGGCAGATCAAGAACGGCATGCGCACCAAGCGCATGAGTCTCGAGTACATGACCGACGACGACGCCAAGAAGATGGCGACTGACAAAGAGCAAGAGTGGTGGCACGGCAAGGTCAAGGGCTTCTACGACTCCTTCGCGCTGGTCGAAAACCAACTGAACCCCGAATCTGTGGCCGTGCGCGCATCCATCGACGAGTTCGCAGCCTTCGTCGAACAACGCATCTCCGAGGGCCTCGCCCAACACGAGGGCAACGTGGCCGAGGCGGCAGACCGCAAGCGCAGCGAGGCCGCATGCCTCGACTTCCGCACTGAGATCGCCACCAGCACCAACAAGAAAGCCATCAACCGCGGCCTGTTGTCCGACCTCGAGCTGCGGCCCAACTACATGGCCGAGGTGGTCGCCATCTCCAAGACAGTCGACGCGGCCTGCAAGACCGAAAAGTACCAGGGCGTGGGCACCAACACCCGGTACTGCGTGGCATCCCGAGGTGGCGACGAGGACCCCGCCGCATGGTGTGCTGCTGCCGCCGACTGGAAGGGCATCTTGACCCGCAAGGCCGAAGCCAGCATTGCCGGCACCCTGCGCGACTTCGAGACCCGCCCCATCGCCTTTGGCTCGCTGCAAGGCGACATGAAGATGACCTTCTTCCAGTCCGCCGTCGCCACCGACGACGGCTGGCGCGAGCTCGACAGCTGGGCCGATATGCACCTCACCGACGAGTGGGAAGCCCGCTACCTCGCCGACATTCAGATGGTCTACGACGCGCTCGACATGAACAAGACCGCCACCCCCGAGATGCTCAAGCCCATCCGCGACGCCTTTGCATGGCTGCGCGACGACGCAGCCAAGACGGCCCCCACCTGGCCCATGCCCCCGGGCAACGCCAAGAACTACACCGTCGAGTACGCCCTCAAGGGCCTTCCGGTCGGCACCAAGGTCAAGCGCGCCTGGCTCGAGTCCGCCGAATGGAAGGTCGTCATGAACGGCTCGCTTCCCGACCGGCGCTGGGTCAAGGGCTACATCTACCACCAGATTCCCGGCCAGCCCTGGTGCATGGTCCAAGAATGGACCATGGCCGAGAAGTACAACGTCTCGACCGGCAGCTACATCAAGGGCAACAACGCCGACAACGGCTTGTCTCGATTCCAGGCCTGCAAGTAGCGTCAGCAGCGGAGGCAGACAGGGGTCTTGACGATCATGGCCAAACCCTCGATTGGCCCCACGCTAACCAGACCTACTTGCACACCGCCGTTCCGCCGGGAAATGTGCAGGAGTAGCTGTGTCCGGCCCGCACTCCGCGGTACTTCGCGGGCATTCCGCCCTTAAAGAAGAGCTCGCATTCTTCACCACTGGGAATGCCTTGAACGGTGGCCTTGCCGTTGGAGAAGGCCGCGCGCTTGCGGGCTCCGGGACACTTCACCTCGACCCCCAAGAACGTCGCACCGCTGGCCTCGATGGCGATGGTTCCCGGAGCTGTTGAGCTGGTCTTGGTCCGCACCACCGGCCTGGGGTCCCCGCTGACTGGCGGCTTCTTGGTACGAACAACCTTCTTGGGAGGAGGAGGCGGAGGCACATCCGCCGGGTCGAAGCCCGAGTCTGGCTCCTGGTCGGCGACCGCCGGCTTGGGGTCCACATCCTTGGTCGTGGTCACCGCGGGGCTGGGCTGGGCGTCCGCCGACGACATGCCCACGGCACCCACGAGGACCGTCGCAACAGCAGTGACCATGGCCAAGAAGCACAGCAGGAAGAGCATCAGCACAATGCCGTAGATCCTGAAGCTGCGCGCCCGCTGTGGCGGCGGCGGCGGAGCCAGTTGCCCCACCTCGAAGGGACTGCGATGGCCCCCAGTGGTGCCCCCTTCGGGCGGCAGACTGGCCGGACCACGAATGCCTATCGGAGCGGGTACCGGGGCCGATTGAGGCCGAGCAACCGGTGGCTTGGGTCCCGGCACGCCAACGGCGCGACGAACCGGCACCTCCGGCTCACTCTTTGCCTCGGACTTCTTGGACTTTGGGATCACAAAGAAGGTCGTCGAAGACTTCGCATCGGGCTCAGGCTGCGTGGGGCGCGGCCTCGTCGTCCGAGGGCGTGATCGGGGACGCGGCGGGCGGGGTCTTGGCGGACCCGAGTTGGTCTTCGTTCCCATGGCAAACCTCCAGTCGGTGCTGGAGACAGGACAGGGGGTGTCGGATTTCTCGTCCGACTATTTGCAGGTCGCCGCGGAGCCCGAGAACAAGCACGTGTAGGAGCGTCCCGCTCGGACGGGTGAGTACTTCGCCGGCAGCCCTCCCTTGAACAGCGCCGAGCAGTCCACGTCGCTCGGCAGCC
>CAYYHT010000101.1:0-14321 GCA_964471355.1 uncultured Enterobacteriaceae bacterium | reverse complement strand
GCTCGCGAGACGGCCCGCAGCGGGCTCCCGCGGGAGTGATCAAGTAGTGCTAGTCAGGTCACAAGGTCCTCGATGGTGAGTGCCCATCGCTCGTGATCTTCCCATTCGCCGGCGATCTTCAGGTAGTTCCTCGACTCGCCCTCCAGCCGAAAACCGGCCTTCTCGACCACCCGACGGCTCGCGATGTTGCGCGGCATGATGTTCGCTTCCAAGCGATGCAGGTCGAGGCTGTCAAAGCCGATGCGCACCGCTTCTTTGACCCCTGCACTCATGTAGCCGCGGCCTGCATAGGCGGCTCCGATCCAGTAGCCCAACGCGGCACTCTGAAAGCAGCCTCGCACGATGTTGTTGAAGTTGATCAGCCCCAGCAGCTCACCGGTGTCTGCGTCGCAGATGAAGCGCCGGACGCGATTGGGCTCCTTGCCATTGAGCATAAAGCCCTCCCACGCCAGCAGTCCATACAGGTCGAGGTCCGGCGGCGGCTTGGGCTCCCAGGGCGCGTGAAAGGCAGCACTGGAGCGACGCAGGGTCATGAACTCCAGGCCATCGGATTGCACGGGCTCTCTCAAGATGATGGCCACACAGTTCTCCAAGCACAGGCCGAATGTACCGCTTACCAAGCGGGACACCGGAGAGCACACATGTCCGCTGCCCCACCCGCCACCCTGCTTCGCAAGGCCACCGCAGACGCCATCGGCACCTTTGCCCTGGTCTTTGCCGGATGCGGCGCCGTTGTCGTCGAAGCCCAGACCCACGCTCTCGGCCACATCGGCGTGTGCGCAGTCTTCGGTCTGGTCGTGGGCACGATGATCTTCGCCACGGGCCACGTCTCGGGAGCCCACTTCAACCCCGCTGTGACCATTGCATTCGCGACGACGGGCAACTTCCCCTGGCGCGAAGTGCCCGCCTACATCGCAGGACAGGTGCTGGCCGCCATCGCAGCAAGCGCCGCCATCGCAGGCTTGATCGGCACCGAGGCCGCTCTGGGCTCCACCATCCCGACGGTCGACCCAGTCCGAGCCTTCGGCCTCGAGGTCGTGCTCACCTTCTTTTTGATGTTCGTCATCAAGTCCGTCGCCACCGACGCCCGAGCCTCCGGCAACGTCGCCGCCCTGGCCATCGGCGGCACGGTCATGCTCTGCGCCCTGATGGGAGGCCCGCTCACCGGTGCATCCATGAATCCCGCGCGCTCGCTCGGGCCCGCTCTGATCTCAGGCACCATGGACCTGCAGTGGCTGTACCTGGTCGCCCCAGTGGTGGGCGCGGTCGCCGGCTCGGTGATCTATTCCGACGTCGCCTGCGGACCGACCGATGGCTCGGCCGCGGGCGTCCAGACCAGCTAGCTCTTGGTGGGAATGACCGGCCCGCCTTTGGCTTCTGCCCGCTTGTAGGCGGGTCGCTGCACCATCTTCTCGCGCCACGCCGCCATGTGCGGACGGTCGCCTGCACCGCGATCGATGCCCGCCTCGACCGCGTAGAACATCTGAATGTCGGCCATCGAGAATGCATCGCCCGCAAAGAAGGGGCGCTCGCTCAGGGTCTTGTCGATGAAGGTGAAGTGCAGGTCGATCTGAGCGGTGCTGTACGCCTTCTCTATTCCGCTGGCGATGCGGTTGCTGACCGGCTTGATGAAGAACGGCAGTGGCGCTGTACGCAGCTTGTCCATCAGCAGCTGCACCAGCAGCGGAGGCAGTACCGACCCTTCGGCATAGTGCAGGAAGAATCGGTATTCGTTGAAGGAAGCGGGCTCGGATGGCCGCAGCTTGCCCTCGCGGTCGCCAAAGTACTCGAGGATGTTGCCCGACTCGGCGAGCACCAAGCCGTCCACCTCGACCATCGGAAAGCGGCCAAGGGGATGAATCTGCGCCGCCTCGACCGGGGCTCGAAATCCCTTGTCTCGCTTCCAATGCCGGATTTCGTAGTCGAGCTCCAGCTCTTCGAGCATCCACAGGGCACGCAGGGAGCGGGAGTAGTTGAGGTGATGGACCAGGATGCTCATGACACCCTCGTAGCAGCTTCATGGCGTACACTCACGGCCATGAGCGACTTAGAAATTTCCGAGACCGAAGAGATCTTCAACCGTCAGATCAGCCGCGGCTATACCAGCGGTACCTGGGGGCATATCGGCACTTCAGGTGGCTTCATGCTGCTCTCATGCATCGTCAATCCGATGATGATCTTCACTCTGTTGGCAGCCGCGGGCTCGCTGTCGGGCTTCGTGCGCTGCGTCACCATGCCCAAGGACGTCCGCGCCCACGCCAACTCCGGCGAAGTGGTCGCTCAGATCGTCATCTCACTCGGCATCGCGCTGCTGACCCTGGCCCCCCTGGTGATCGCCTGGGGAATGATGCTGTTGCTGGCCGTGATGGCCATGGTCACCTGACCCCAAGCCAAGGGCGATCGGTTCCTTGACTTGGCCAAGGACAATGCGTCAGTTTGGCGGACCGCGAACCGAGAGCGTCCAGCGTGTCCGACATCCAGTGGCCCCAGAAGACCCAGGAATTCCACAACCACCACTTCGACTCGACGATGTGGGACCACTTCGTGCCGCGGGACGACGACATCGTCATCTCGACCTATGCGAAGTCCGGCACGACCTGGCTTCAGCAGATTGTGTCCCAGCTGCTCTTCAACGGCGAAGCAGGCCTAGAAGTCGCACACATGTCGCCCTGGATCGACCTGCGCGTGCCTCCCCACTTCGTCAAGATGCCCGAGGTCGAAGCCCAGACCCATCGCCGCTTCGTCAAGACCCACCTGCCGGTGCCAGCCCTGCGCTTCTTCCCCCAGGCAAAGTACTTGTACATCGGCCGTGATGCCCGTGATGCCATCTGGAGCATGCACAACCACCACCTGAACGCCAATGCCAAGTGGTACGGCGCCCTGAACGAGACTCCGGGACGAGTCGGCCCGCCGATCGCGCCGCCGCCGGAGTCCCCACGGGAGTACTTCCTGGAGTGGCTCGAAAAGGACGGACATCCGCTGTGGCCCTACTGGGAGAACATCCGCTCGTGGTGGGCGATTCGCGACCTGCCCAACGTGCACCTCATGCACTTTGCCAACATGAAGGCTGACCTGCCGGGCCAGATTCGCGAAGTTGCGAAGTTCCTCGACATCGAGATCGACGAGGCCAAGTGGGACGACATCCTGCTGCACTGCAGCTTTGCCTACATGAAAGAGAACGCCACCAAGAGCGTGCCGC
The DNA here is from genome assembly GCA_964471355.1 of uncultured Enterobacteriaceae bacterium. Taxonomy (GTDB): domain Bacteria; phylum Myxococcota_A; class UBA796; order UBA796; genus CAYYHT01. Next base: position 11,122 of record CAYYHT010000101.1, on the reverse strand, counting down.
TGGGCGGAGCCTTCTGGGATGCGGGCGCCAAGGTCTTCATCCACAAGGGCGTCAACGGCCGCTGGCGCGACACCCTCAGCGCTGACGAATCGGCCGCATTCGAGGCACGCGCCGTGCAGGAGCTGGGTGCCGAGTGCGCCCACTTCATGGCGACAGGCGAGCTTCCTTAGGGCCATAGCACCCGAACTTTATGGCACTCCGCCCAAGAACAGGAATCCGGCGCGAGTGTTGCTGGGCGGGCTGCCGATCAACAAGTCATCTGCGCCGTCGCCGTCCACATCGCCGGCACCGAGCGCGTATCCAAACCCATGTCTGGAACTCGCGTAGATCTGCGCGTCTGCGTCGCTCACCACCATGTTCGTCGTGATCGGACCGGTGATGACGTACGTGGCTCCATTCCCATCGCCCCAAACGTGGTTTCCGATGGCCAAGTCATCAATACCGTCCGCGTTGCTGTCTAGGCCCACGATCGCGGAGCCGCCATTGCGGGTAGATATCGAGATTAGTGTCGTGCTGCCTAGTCCGGCTTCTTGGCCGTGGATGACCACATCGGCATCGAGTTCCGAAATAGCGCCACTCTTGGCGCTCACGTTTAGCAGCAAGAACACAGCGCCAACGCTGGCACCTGTAGAATCAAGGGCAACTGGCGCGGACACGGCGATATCCGCGTAGCCGTCACCATCAAAATCGCCAGATGTGATCGATTCTCCTAGTCGATTGTTGTCGCCCGACGGCGCCATTTGAATGTCACCTACAGCAGGCTGTACACCAGCAGCAAGCGGCCCAAACAGCACACGTACGCTGCCATCGTTCCAGAATTCACGCTCGTATCGACTCATCACGTAGTCGCGTTGCCCATCGCCATCGAAGTCTGCGGTTCGGACCGCGTTCATGTGGTACCCGACCATCTTGGAGTCATATTCGTTGTCGGGATCCATAGAACCGCTAAGCGGCCCGTGGAATAGGTAGATGGCCCCCTCGGAGCTCAAAGTGGCATCGTCGGCCATCAATGCTCCAACCAACAGATCATCAGCTCCGTCGTTGTTCACATCGTCCGCCCACACATGCCCCCCCAATTTGCTGTCACCTGGGCTCGAGTAGATCTTGACGTCCGCGTCGACGGTTAGGTCATTGTCCCCGAGGACCGGCCCGAACCGCACATACACGGTGCCGTCGTTCCCATTGATCTCGTCAGCGTTCGGAGCACCGACGATGGCGTCGTCCATTCCATCGTTGTTCAGGTCTCCCATCGCAACGCTATTCCCTTCCTGTTCGCCACCGAAAGCAGTGAGCGTAGCGTCGGCCGCGTCCAGGTCAACCGTCGTGGTCACCGGTCCATAGAGGGCGTGCGCCCCGAGGTGGATCGTGCCAACCAATACGTCCGTGACACCGTCGTCGTCGAAGTCGCCTGTGGCCCATGTTGCGCCGGAGAAGTCGCCATCCGTCTGATTGACGAAGTGGGCATCACTGTCGTTGGTGCCCAATATTCCCACCAATTCGCAGGCGGAATCCGACGCAGGATCGCAGTCGTTGTCCAGACCGTCGCCGCAGATTTCTTCAGAATTTGCAGGGCTTGCTTGGGCGCTGCCGTCATTGCAATCGTCCGAATTGCCGGTGTGATCTGGTGGTGCAACGCAATCCGTGTTCGGCGTCGTGTCGAGACCGTAGCCGTCGCCGTCGCCGTCCGGGTACCAAGGTCCACCCTCCGCTCCTACGCTCGCATCGGCGTCATCACAGTCGCCAGCATTCTCGGACAATCCATCCCCGTCGTCGTCGAAAGCGACCGTGCCTTCGTCAACGAGCCCGTCGCAATTGTTGTCGATCCCATCCTCGACCTCGTCGGCGGCTGGATGAACCGAATCATCTTCATCGTCACAGTCTCCGGCCTCCACCGAGAACTGGTCGCCATCGACGTCAGACGGCTGCTCACAACTCTCATCAGGAAGCACTTCGCAGTCCGTTTCGGTGGTGGAACTGCAGGCCGCAAGCGACGCAAGCCCAGCGCTGAGTATCAATAGATTCCGCAGGTTCATTTGACTCATAGAAGGGCTCCGGGACAAGATTTATGGCGCTGCAGGACAAGCAACCATCGATAATCCGGCGACAGCGTTGCGGCTCTCCGAATCGCGTAGTGACCGAACTCAGGCCTCGGGCAGCCAGAACGCAAAGCGAGAGCCGCTTCCAAGCTGCGAGTCGACCCAGATCTCACCGCCATGCGCCTGCACGATCTCTCGACAGATGGGCAATCCCAGCCCAGTCCCACCGAAGTGGTCGCCACCCACCTGCTTGTACTTCTGAAAGACTTGGTCCTGGTCGGCCTCGGCAATGCCGGTCCCCGTGTCCTCGACGCTGAACTCGACGCCCTTCTCGCCACGACCGACGCGCACCGCAACCGAGCCCTCGCTGGTGAACTTGAGCGCGTTCGACAGCAGATTGATCAACACCTGGATGATGCGGTCACTGTCAGCCCGGACCTTGGGTACTTCCTCGTCCACCTGCGTGGACACCGAGACCGCAGAGTCGCCAATCAGCGAGTCGGTTGCGCTCATGGCCCGCTTGACCAGGGACTTGGCGCTGCAGGGCTCGAGCTTCCAATCAAAGCCGCCGGCTTCCATCTTGGCGATGTCGAGCACCGTGGTGATCAAAGCCGTGAGCCTCTCGCCCTCTGAGATGATGATGTCGAGGTTGGAGTGGCACTGGTCTGCGGCACGCATGGCGCGGATGTCATCTTCGGGAACGTGCTTGGTCACCCGCTTCAGCCGGCCACGGGTCAGCCTCGCAAACCCCAGCACCGACGTCATGGGCGTGCGCAACTCATGGGTCACCATCGCCGTGAACTCGGTCTTCATGCGCTCGACTTCCTTTTGGAAGGTCACGTCGCGAATGATGATGACCGTGCCCAGCACCGACCCATCGGACCTGCGCATAGTGGACACCGCCGCAGAGCCCAGGCGATCGCCAGGCAGGGTGATCTCGTCCCGCTGGGTGCAGTCGCTCTCCAACGAGGCGGCGACCAACGGCTGCAGACGCGAGGCCCCGAGCTGCTCCAGTGTGCGTCCTCTTAGCTGCCCCGCCACGCCATACAGGCGCGAAAATGCCGGATTCCACAGCTCGACTTGGCCCTCCTCGTCCAGCGAGACGAGGCCATCATCCATGTTCTCGACAGTCGCCTGGTGCCGGGTCAGCGCCGCTTCGACCTGTCTCTCGAGACGGCGCTGGCTGCTGACATCTCGCACCACGGCCAGGTTCACCGTCTCGCCATCGAGCTCGAACATGCGGGTGGCCACCTCGACCGGGAAGGTGCTGCCATCTTTTCGCTGGTGCACGCCATTGAGCGTCACCACTTGCCCCGGGTTGGCCACCATGCGCTTCCACAGGTTGTGGAACTTTTCGGCGTCAAAACTGGTTTCTATGCTGCGCACCGAGATCTTCATCAGCTCTTCGCGGGTGTAGCCCAACGAGTCACAGGCAGCCTGATTGACGCGCATGATCTTGCCCTGCTTGTGCAGAATCATCGCGTCGGCCGCCATGTTGAACAGACGCTCGTACACGTCCGCATCGTTGGGAGAGTCACCCATGCACTGATGATGCCACACCCGATGGGCCTCGGCGCCGCAAACAACGCCCTGGGCAATGGCCGAGCCGCGCAGTTCTCGTGGATACAGTCTGGTGCGGCACTCGACGCGGTAGTGGCCGCACTCGACAGCAACGGCGACGGCCGAGTCACCAACCTGGATGACCCCCACTCATTGACCGTCGTCGGCTACTCCTGGGGAGCCATGAACGCCGCCGAAGCCTTCGACTTGACGCGAGACCGCCGCTTCTCCTCAGACCGGGCCGTGGTCGACAAGATGGTGTTGATCGACCCCTACAAGCCGGGTCGCGCCCAGGTGATGATTCCCGACTCTGTCGTCCATGCACTGATCGTTCGCCAAGACGGCGTGGGCCGAGATTGCACGACCACAGCTCCTCGTGGGCCCTATGTGGGTCTGCCGCCCGTATGCGGCCAAGACACCCAGTGTGAGCAGCGCCTGCTGCACGGCATCGGACACTGCCGCATCACCGCAGCGCTCGACCCGGCCATCGCAAGTCGCGTGGCCGGCGCCACCGCCATATCTGGCGCCCATGCTTCCCCTTCTGCTCTCGCTGTCCGCCCTCGCACAACCGCCAACGCCCCTGGCACAGCGCCTTGAGCTGACCATCGACCCGGCCGCAGAGCGGTACACCGGGTTGACCGAAATTGATGTGTTGATCGACGAGAAGGGCACTCGAATCGAGCTGTTCGCGAACGACATGAACATCTCGTCCGCAACCGCCACCCTGGGCAAGAAGCGCGTGCCGATGACGGCAGAGTTCGCAGATGGCGGGCAGCTTGTGCTGACCTCAAGCAAACCCCTGAAGCCCGCGGTGTGGACGCTGGAGCTGGTGTTCGACAACGATCTACACAGCAAGCCCTATGGCATCTACTCGTTCACCCACGAGGGCGACGCCTACGTGGTCAGCCAGTTCGAGGCCGACGATGCACGCGAGGCCTTCCCGTGCTTTGACGAGCCTTCAAGCAAGATTCCCTGGTCGGTGACTCTCACCGTGCCCACCGGACTGACGGCAGTCACCAACGCAGCTGAGGACTCGATGACGAGCGCCGGCGAGTGGGACACGCACTTCTTCCGAGACATGCCCCCAACGCCTTCGTATGCCCTGGCTTTCGCGATCGGACCCTACGAGCACCAGGACATCACCGGCACCCCCATTGAGTCTCGCGTCTACACCGTGAAGGGCAAAGCAGAGCTGGCCACCTCGATTGCGATCCCGACCGATTCAACGCTGCGCGCGCTTCAGGACTGGTTTGGCGAGGACTATCCCTACGAAAAGCTCGACTACATCGCGGTGCCCGAATTCGCATTTGGCGGCATGGAGAATCCCGGGGCCATCGTGCTGGCCGACTGGTTGCTCGGCGATCCAACGACCATGACGACCCGCAGACGCGGCTTTGTCTCGCATGTGGTCGCCCACGAGCTGGCCCACATGTGGTTCGGCGACATGGTGACCATGAGCTGGTGGGACGACCTGTGGCTGAACGAGAGCTTCGCAGAGTGGCTCGCCACCGAGATCGTCGAGGACCTGAGTCCCGAACTGGACAAGGACTTTGCCCGAGTACACAGCACACACCGCGCGCTGTTCTCCGATGGCACCGTCACCATGCTGCCGATCCGCACAGAAGTGGACCCAGCCCATGTCTTCGAGACCGCCAACTTCATCGCCTATCCCAAGGGACAGGCGGTCCTCGAGATGGTGCAAGAGGACGCTGTCGGTCGCGAGGCCTTCCAGGCGGGTGTGCGCTCCTATATCGACAAACATCGCTGGGGAAATGCCAAGTCCTCCGACCTGTTCGCAGCCATCCAAGAGGCTTCGGGACAAGACGTGGGCGCCATGCTGCGGCCCTACCTCGACGAGCCCGGGGGCCCATTCATCGAGCTGGCCGTCGACGGCGACCAGCTGACCTTGACCCAGAAGCGGTACGCCCAGCTCGGCAGCGAGGTGCAGACCACCCTCGCTTGGACCGTTCCGATGCACGTGCAGTACGCCGACGGCAGCGGCAAGGTCAAGACGCAGTCCATCGTGTTCAGTGAGTCCACTCAGACGGTCAAGCTCGAGGCCGAGGGCGACATCCAGTGGCTCTACCCCACCCGAAATGGCGTGGGCTACTACGTCTGGAAGGTCGATGACGACATGCTGGCGAGGCTGATGGAGGCGGCGCCGAACACTCTGACGCCCATCGAACGCGTTGCGCTGGTCGGCAACCTCGATCTACTCGTCAAGGCGGGGGACTACGAAGCGGGCCAGATGCTGGGCCTTCTCAATGCGCTGTCATCGGACACCGATCCGCATGTCATCAAAGAGGTCGCGGACTTTCAGGACTACGCCGGCGACCTGCGAAGCGACGAGCTCGACCCGGAGTGGGCGGTCTATGTGCGCCAGACCCGCGGCCCATGGCTCGACGCGATTGGTTTTGAGCGGGCTGATGACGATTCAGAAGCCGTCGTCAAGCTGCGCCGCAACCTGATTCAGAGCCTGGCCGAGGACGGCGAAGACGAGCGGGTGCTCGAGTACCTCGACGAGGTGGCCACCGATTTTCTGGAGAAGCGCGACAGCGTCGACCCCGAGATCGCGGGCATCGCCATGAACATGCGCGCCCGCCATGCGGAGCTCGGGTTCCAGGCCAATATGTTCAAGCTCTACGAGGCCGAAAAGACACCCCGGTACAAGGATATCCTCGCATACGCCGCCGCAGAAGTTCGTGCAGAGGGCGGCCAGCTGGCGGCCATCGAGTACGCGACCACTGCCGAGCTCGACAGCGGCGAGGCGCTCAGCATCCTGTTCACCGCACTCAATCACGACGAGGACAGCGACTTCGGCCTCGACTGGTCCATCGAGCATCACGACTGGTTCCTCGAGAAACTGGCGCCGCAGCACCATCCTCGCCTGGTCGGTCTCGGAGCCGGCTGCGATGCCGAGCGCTTCGAGCGGGCGGCCGAGTTCTACGGTGCACCCGAACGCAAAGTGGCCGGCACTGACCGAGCCATCGGCGAGGCCCGAGAGCGCACGCTGGGCTGTGTCGAGCGCAAGAAGCAGCATGGACCCGGTGTCGACGAGTACCTGCGGCAGACGACCACGTCCGCCGCTACCGAGCCGTCGGCGCAAACTCCCCAACCCGAGTGAGTCCGGCCTCGCCATCGCGGTAGTAGGGCGTGCTGTACAGCCGCACCTGTGCATCCTCGTCGACCCAGACTCCACCAGCCGCGCGAAAGTTGCAGCCCTGGTCCGGCGGACACACCAAGGCCTTGCTGGCCACTTTGGTCAGGGTCAGCTGATCGACATCGAGCAGGAAGAGCTCGGCAAAGTCGGTGCCTCCGTCGATGGGCAGGTCCGATGTGTTGTCCGCAAGCACCGCATAGACCTGGCCATCGCACTGCTGCAGCAGGTTCACCGACTGGCCGTTCACCCCGGGCGTCCCGGCGTCTGGCACCTCGCTGACCATGTTGGCCGCCTCGATGACCCCGAACGGCGTTGTGTCACCGCGCCAGAACAGGTCCAGCTGCCGATCGTCCCAGCTGGCCAGCAGCACTTGGTCGCCGACCCGGGTCATGCCGACGGCGTGTGCGGTCGCATTTGTGCCCAGGTCGATCACATCGAGCGGCACCGAGGCCAGGGGATCGGTCACATCGAACAGCCGCAGCGACGCGGTGTGCTCATCGCCCTCGACCCGCAGCCTCTCGGTGGGCACAGCCAAGACGCCATCGAGCAGGTCGATGCCGCCCGCATGCCACTCATCGCCTTCATCGAGCGGCACTCGGCCCAGCATCTGACCACCAAGCTCGCCCACAAAGACATCGGCTTGGGTCCGCTGTGCATCTCCTCCGCTGATGAACAGGAAGGGTCCCATGCGGGCGAGGCCTTGAAGGTGGTTGTCCAGGCCGAATTCATTGTCGACGGTCAAGGTGTAGCGCCAGGCATTGCCTGCCTCGAATACCGTTCCATCGCCGATCGACAGCGCGGTGCCAGACGCATCGATTGACGCGAAAGACCGTTCAACATCATCGACACAGGGGGTGTGAGGGTCTTCAGAAGAGCCCGTGCACCCAAGCAGCAGCAGCATCAGCACAGCCCACTATAGTTCCGAACTTGCAGTACACTCCGGGGTCTGGGGTCGCAGGTGGCGGATCGCTTCATTGCAGTGGCTGGCAACATTGGCGCCGGCAAGACGACGCTGACGACTTGGCTGACGTCGACGTACGACATGCGTCCGGCTTTCGAACCGTTTGAGAACAACCCGTACCTCGACGACTTCTACAAGGACATGGGTGCGTGGGGCTTTCACAGCCAGGTGTGGTTTCTGGCGCACAAGTACCGGCTGCACCTCGAGCTCGAAAAGACGCCAGGCCACATCGTACAGGACCGCACCATCTACGAAGACGCCGAGATCTTTGCCGCATCGCTCGCCAGAAGCCGGAACATGAGCAAGCGCGACTACGCGACCTATACCGAGATGTATGAGGCCATGAAGTCGGGACTGCAGAGACCCGACCTGCTCATCTACCTGACATGCAGTGTGCGAGCGACGCGCCGCCGCATCAAACAGAGGGGTCGCGAATCCGAGCAAGACATCCCAGCGCGCTACCTGCGAAAGCTGAACGTGCTGTACGCAGAATTCATCGACCGGTGGGACCACTGCCCGATCCTTGTGCTCGACACCGAGAAACTCGACTACCTGGGTGATCTCGTCGACGCCTTGGAGTTTCGCAACCGCATCGAGAAGTACTTATGATGCTGCGGCAGACGTTCGGTTCTCCCGGCAGAACCAACTCGCCTCGAGCAGTGTCTGACAAAAAGCTCACTACGGAGTTGTTGACGTGAACCCTGTCAGATCCCTAGGTTTTCCCGCCACAAGCAGGTGGGAGTCCTCATGGACGGATTGCTCGAACGAAACGGACGGGGTCAACTGAAGATGAGGGTTGTCTGCGACAACTGCCGGGCGGTTTACAAGATCCCCGACTCAAAACTGATCAAGCCGGTCAACAAGGCCACGTGCCGCAATTGCGGCCACCGCATGTTGATCCCACGGCCGCCCCAGGCGACCGAGGACGAGCGCACCTTGGTCACCAACAACCCGATGACGCCTGCGGCCGCAATGCCCCGCAGCGCGGGTCCGCCCACGGTTCCCATCCAGGACGACGAGCCCGAACGCACGCTGCCCATCGCGAACCGTCACTACACCCCCGAGCCGCCCCCCGGACGCCGCGTCGCGGGTGATCCCTCTCGCCACAGCATGGACGAGGACGTCGCCCTGCAGCCGGGCACCCCCGCTCCCGCCGGACGCCGCAAGCGGCCACCGCGCCCGAGTGGCCCACACCTGTCGCCGCCTCCCGAAGAAAAGACCAGCTGGGTCCGCAATCCGCCAACCGGCGGCAACGCAGCGGCCGACACCAACGACGCACTCGCGGCAGCCGCCCGTGGCATGAGGCCATCCGAAGAGCCGACCCGCATCCAGGGCCGTCCCCCCGAGCTCGACAGCTACGAGCCCAAGTTCGAAGAGAGCCATCCAGCTCCCGCGCAGCCTGCACCGCCCAAGCCGCGGGCCAAGCCGGTCAGTCCTCCGCCCAACTACGAGCAGAACCACCAGCCCAGCTACCCGCCGCCCGTCGGCAGTCCCTCGCCCAGTCACGACCCGTCCGGCGACATGATGCTGGCACTGCTCGGCACCATGGGAGCCATCTTCGGCATTGTGCTGCTGGCCATCGACCCCCGTCCCGCCAGCTTCGTCCTCGACACCGCCGTCCGAGCCATCGCATTGATGTTGGCCTTCGGTGGCGCCTTCACCAGCATGCTGGTGCTCATCACCTCGAGCCGCGGCCGCCGTCCGGCGCAGCAGGTCGGCTCCATCGTCATCGCCAGCTTCCTGGCCATGCTCGGAGTGGGCTCGGCCATCGGCCTGAACACCATGGCCTACCTGTGGAAGACCGGCTTCTTCACCTCCCAGGCCACCGTCTCGATTCCCGCCGACTTCGGCACCGATGCCGTCGCTGACTTGCCTCCCGAGTCCGAGGCCATCGCTGAAGAGCCCGTCGAAGTCGTGGCTCCAACGACCAATCCCCCGCGCCGAGCCGCACGCCGCACAGTTCCACGCACCACCAAAAAGGCACCGCCCAAGAAGGTGGTGACCGTGCCCAGTCCCGAGCCCGAAGAGGACCTGTTCGAAGACGACGACTTCGGCTTTGACGATCCCGAGCCCCCACCGCCGGTCCGCACCCCGCCGCCTCCCACAAAGAAGGCCGCCAGCAGCGGTGACTCGATGGAGAGCGTGCCGATGGAGGTCATCGACATCCAGTTGCGCAACAACATCGACGTCAAGAAGTGCTTCTTCGGCCACATGCAGAGCAACGGTGCCCTGCCCAAGCGCGTCGACGTGCGCTTCACTCTCGAGCCCAGCGGCAAGGTCAGCCGAGCCGCCATCACCCAGGCTCAGTTCGCCGGGTCCAGCCTCGATAGCTGCCTGTCCAAGGCCATCAAGAAGATCCAGTTCCCGCCGACGAGTGGCGCTGCGACGAAGATTACGTTCCCGTTCATCTTTGAGTAGTCGGCCCTACAGTCCGCACTCGACGTTGCGGAAGTTGGTGTCCCAGCAGGCGGGGTTGCCGGCGTTGTAGTCGGGCAGACGGACCTCGCCGGCGTTGTCGGCGGGAGTCACGGTGACCCACGAATCCTGGCCATTGCCGGCGTCGTAAGCATAGATGGCATTGAGGTCGGGGCTCATGATGTAGGTCAGCAGGCTGCCGGCGTCGGCGCCATTGGTCCGGGCAATGCCGAACTGCGCTCCCTCTTCTCCGCCGTCGATCCATTCGACAACACCCGCCAGGTCTCCATTCTGGTAGAAGTCCCACCAGCCCAGGTTTCCGTCGTACGACAGGAAGCCGTTGAACCACACGCCGGCGTTTCCGCGGGTGTCGGCCAGCTTCATCTCGGCGAGCCAGCCCGTGCCGACCCAGGCCACGGTGAAGATGGTGGTGATGGTCTCGCCCTCGAGGGGCACTGCGTTGGTGGCCTGCCACACGTTCGGGGCAATCTGCGTCACCTCTCCGTCCACGGCGATGCCAATGGCGATGGCGGGAGGAGCGATGATCGCACCGGCAACCGCGTCGGCCCAGACAACGGCGGTGGCGCCGGCAAGCCAGTTCTCGTAGCCCCAGTCGGGCGGGGGAGCATCGGTGCCGAGCTCGCCGCCATCAATCGCCAACGTGAAGCCAGCGGGGGCGTTGACCAGGTCCATGGGCAGGCCCACTTCCACCATGTCGTAGTCCCCAGCGTTCTCGAGCACTTGAGCGCGGTCCACCAAGTCGACGTCGAGGTCGCCTTCGGTGATGGCGTCAAGGCGGGGTGCCGCATCCTGCGGAGCCTCTTCACAGGCAAACAAGCCGGTCAGCAGCAGGGGGAGGAGGACGGTGGTGGTGACGGTGCGCATGGACTCTCCAGCGTGGGTTCATTGGTCAGACCCACGACCGCTGAAGATCGGAAACGCAAGCGGAAACTTCTTAGAACTCGCCCAGGGAAACCCACACGTCTGGCA
>CAYYHT010000100.1:0-14334 GCA_964471355.1 uncultured Enterobacteriaceae bacterium | reverse complement strand
TCGCGCGAGCTCGTGACAACCAGCACGCGAACGTCGAGGGGCCGATCTGTGGAGTGGTCGTGATGCTCTTCACCCATGTTCCCTTCTCCCGCTAAGTGGAGGAGGATCTCGGCTGCCGAGTACAAATGCAAGCGCTTAATGGGATAGGCTCGGCACTCCTCCTGGGGGCTTAGAGCGTGGCATCTCGCATCATCAAGACCTTCGCCGCTGGCGCCATGCTGTCCGTGGCGAGTTGCGCCAAAGAGCAGCCGACGACCAACCCGCCTCCTCCGCCGGCCACACACACACAGAATCCTCCGCCGCCCGACCTCGAGCCGGACGTGAAGCCCGACGTGAAGCCCGACGACGAGGCCGACATTCCGCCTCCGACCAACCCCCCGCCGCCGATCGAGCCCCAGCCCGAGCCGCAGCACCTGCCCACCTGGGATGACGTGCCCTCTGGCCACCCCGAAGGCGCGACCAACCCGCCAATTCCGGTGCTGGTGGTGACCCCAGATGGCGAGTGCTACAAGCGCTGGCAGAGCCCCTTCATGGGCAGGCAAGGCGTCTCCTTCGACCCGCATGTCGAGGACTGCAAGGGCACCGACATTGGCTGCGGAACCCGCATTCAGTGCACCGCCGAGGCCGAGGCCCTCAAGGCAGGCAAGCCCGTGACCGAGACGCCCAAGTGACGGCAACCAAACGGGTGCTCACCGAATGGCAGAACCGCATCGTCGCTGAGTACGGCAGCGCTGGCCTGACCGCTCAGGTCCTGCACTGGATGGTGCAAGCGGCGTTTCCCGACGAGCTGCAGCGCACCGCGATTCGCATTGTCGGCGACGAGCTCGATCACGCCCACCTGTCCCACCAATGTTGGGTGGATCTGGGGGGTTCGGGCGATGCCATGAGCATGGATGCGCGCTCGATGCAGATGCCAAGCCAAGAGGGCATCCTGGCCAGTCTGCTCGACAGTGTGCTGCGTAACTTCTGTTTCGGCGAGACCTTCGCAGTACCGTTGTTCGCCGCCATGCGCGCACAGACCACTCACCCGGCAGCCCATCCCGTTCTGGACCGTGTGCTGCGCGACGAGGCGGTGCACCGCGCGTTCGGCTGGGACGCCCTCGACGTGCTGCTCGAGATGGACCCCGATGGGGTGCGCAGTCGGGCCAATGAAGTCGTACCCAACTTCGTCGTCAACTTCCATCGAGCCTACGGAATGGCGCAGTTGGGGCATCCGCTGACCGACGAAGAGCGCAGCATGGGCCTGCTCGACGCCGTTGACTACCGGCGAATCCACGAAGAGACTCTCGACAACGACATCCGCCGGCGCTTTGCCAAGCGCGGCATCTCCCTGCCTCAAAAGGTCGAGTATTGAGCAAAGAACTCGATGAACTGCGCCTAGAGCTCGACACCATCGACCGCGAGCTGATGGCCGTCGCTGCTCGCCGCATGCGAGTCGTCCGGGGCATCGGCGCACTCAAGGCCGGCAACACCCGCGCGGTCTTTGATCGGCAGAGAGAGCGTGCGGTCTTTGCCCGCGCTCGCCGGAATGCCGAGGCGGCGGGCCTGCCATCAGAAGTCGGTGAGCGCCTGCTGCACACGCTGGTCGAAGCAGGCCATGGCATGCAGACCCAGGCGGCTGCCGGCAAGATGAGCGAGCCCCGCAAGGTGCTGATTCTGGGCGGCCTCGGCGCCATGGGCCGACTGCTCGGTGACACCTTGGCCTTGCGCGGGCACCACATCGACGCCTATGACCGGGACGACCCCCGCGACCTCGCTCAGACCATCGCTCAGGTCGATGTGGTGCTGATCGCCGTTCCGATGGCGCTCGCCGCCAAGGTGGCGCGCCTGGTCTGCCCCATGATGCGCAGCGGACAGCTGTTGTGCGACATCAACTCGCTCAAAGAGGAGGTCTGCGGCATCTTCGAGACCGAGTGCAAGAGCGAGGCGCTTGGACTGCACCCGATGTTCGGTCCGAGCGTCGGCAGCCTGCGGCGACAGAAAGTCGTGGTCTGCCATGTGCACGATGGCCCCCAGTCCGAGTGGCTCGTGAGTGAGTTCGGGCGCCTGGGTACCGACATCATCGAGACCGACGCGCGGACACACGACCGAATGATGGCCGTCGTCCAGGTCCTGGTCCACTTCCACACCATCGTGATGGGCGAGGCCCTGCGCCGAACCGAGGTCCCGGTGGCCGACAGCCTGCGCTTCACCAGTCCGATCTACCGATTGGAGCTGGCGGTGGTTGGTCGCCTGTTCACTCAGGATGCCGAGCTGTACGCCAGCATCGAGATGGACAACCCCCATGGCTCCGAGATGCGGCAGCTGTTCCTCGACGCCGCACAGGCGCTTCACGAGGCCATCGAGAGCGGCGACCGCGCCCGCTTCACCGAGATGTTCAGCGGAGTCACCGCCTACTTCGACGACTTCGGCCCCGAGGCCATGCGCGTGTCCGACGCCATCATCGACATGCTTGTCGAGCGCGCGTAGCGTCGCCCGATGGCGCGGTCCCTCACCTGGCAGACGATGCACTACCTGGCGCGGCCTCATGTCGGCCTGCCAGCGGGACCCGTTGGTGGACCCGCAGCATGGCGAGCCGAGACGGTGGACGAATGGATCGAGCCGCTCAGTGAAGCCGATCTAGAAGAGCTAAAGATGGCCGTCGATGCCGGCCGGCCCTTCCTCGAGTCCCACGTCGAGCGATGGCGGGCCGAGCTGACCACAGGCCGCGGCTTTCAGGTCATTCGCGGCATTCCGGTCGAGCAGTGGGGCGAGGCGCGCTGCGAGAAGTTCTTCTGGGCTCTCGGTGAGCAGCTTGGCATCGCGGGGGCCCAAAACCCAGAGGGCGACCTGCTCGGCCATGTGCGCGACCAAGGAGTCGCAGACGATCGGCAGTCGCGGGCCTACAAGACGCGTCAAGACATCCAGTTTCACTGCGACGCCGCCGACATCGTGGGCCTGTTGTGCATGGTGCCGGCCAAAGAGGGCGGCATCAGTCGCATCTGCAGCTCGGTGAGCGTGCATGACGCGGTCTGGGAGCGGCGCCCGGATCTGGCACCGAGGCTATACGAGCCGTTTGTGCTGGACACCAAGGCCGAGGGAGGATTGCGCTTCTTCCCGATCGAGCCATGCCGCTACGACGGCACGTCCGTGCGCACCTTTTATCACTCGGACTACTTCAGAGAATGCGAGCGGTGGCCCGATGCGCCTCGTCTTGATGAGCGCGGACTCGAGCTGCTCGACCTGTACGACAGCATCGCCGCCGAGCTTCAACTCACGATGTGGCTCGAGCCTGGAGACATCCAGCTGTTGAACAACCACACAAATGTGCACGGAAGGGGGGCATTCACAGACGCCCCCGACCGGCCACGGCACCTGCTTCGGCTGTGGGTAAGCCTGCATGGGCAGGGGGCATCGACCTACCCAGCATGGATGCGCCTCGTCGCACGCCTTGGCTACCAGCGGCTTCGCCAGGCCCTCGCCGGTTGAGCTAGCGAGCGGTATCGACGGGCCTGTTCATGTTTCGCAGCACAGTCGGCTCGAGGACCACTTGTGCACAGCCCACAGCGAACCGGGTCGCAGATTGACCGCTCCTCGCCAGGTCCAAAGCCCGTGATGCTTCGGCTGTGCGGTAGGCGGCAATCAGTGGATGGATCCGGCCCTCGGGCCCCACCGCCACCGAGCCTGCGTCGCCCGATGCGGCAATCAAGTCGGACAGCGCAGCCGCCGTCACAAAGGGCACATCACAGGAGACGACCAAGGCCACGTCACCCTGTGCGTCGGCCAGCGCCGCCGAGACCCCCCACAGCGGATGGCGGTCATCGTCGGGGGCCGCGTCGAGAACCAGCTCGACATCGCCCATCCACGGCTCGCGCTGACGTCCGACCAGCGCCACACGCCCACAGACTGCCGCCAAGACCCCCGCTATATGCAGGGCCATTGGAATGCCTGCGGGGTAGTGCATGGCGGCTTTGTCCATGCCCATGCGCTCACTGCGCCCGCCAATCAGCACATAGCCGTCGACTACCACCCATACTCCGGATGTTGCCCATTCAGAAAGCTGGCGTCGATGACCTGCACCCGGCCCACCTGACCTTCGGGCACCCCTGTGCTGTCAGGCCCCACCAAGAGCAGACCGTGTGCTCTTGCCATGCTGGTCAGCACCCCACTCGATTGGGTCCCGGTTCGACAGAAGGCAAAGCCCGAGTCGGTGCGCTCGAGCACGACACGGATGAGCTTGGCGCGGCCCGTGCGAACGGTGACTGGCTCGGTTGCCACGGCTTCGATGACTGGCAAGAAGCGCGCGGGACGACGCTGTGAAGCGGCGAGCACCGGCCGCACGAACTGCAGGAAGTTGACCAGACAGCTGACTGGGTTTCCGGGCAGCCCAAACAGCGGAATGGTGCGCCCGTCGCGCTGCACAATGCCGTAGGCCAACGGCTTGCCGGGCTTCATGGCGACCTTCCAAAAGTCGATATCGGCACCGAGGTTGGCGTAGGCGTCGCGCACGTAGTCAAACACGCCCATCGAGACGCCACCGGTCGTCACAACCACATCGGCCTGGTCCATGGCAGATGAGATGGCCTTGGTGATGGCCGGCAGCGTGTCCTCGGCTGTGCCTAGATCGAGCGCCACACAGCCCGCCGCCCGCACCAAACCGACCAGCGCAATGTTGTTCGAGGAGTAGATCTGACCGGGCTCAAGCGGAATGCCCGGCTGCACGACCTCGTCACCGGTCGACAGAATGGCCACGACGGGACGACGCACGACCTGCACTGTTGGCCTGCCCAGAGAGCTGATGAGGCCGACCTGGGCCGGAGTCAGCACCATGCCAGCGGTCAACACCGTCTGGCCGACAGCAATGTCGGCTCCACGTCGCCGCACGTTCTGGCCGGCCGCGGCCAGTTGATGGATCTGAACCGACCCCTCACTCGCGCCGTTCGTCTTCTCCACCATCACCACAGCATCGGCCCCCTGGGGCATCGGCGCGCCGGTCATGATCTGCGAAGCGGCGCCGCGCACCACGGTCTGCGTGGGGTAGTCGCCGGCGCCGATCAGCTCGAGCAGCTTGAGCTCGGCCTGGCCACTGGCGGTGTCCGCGGCGATCAGCGCGTAGCCGTCCATGGCCGAGTTGTCCCACGGCGGCACATCGCGCTCGCTGATGACATCGACAGCGAGCACGCGGCCAAAGGCATCGGCTAGAGGCACCTGTTCGGTGCCCATGGTTGGAATGACGGCGTGAACCCGCTCGAGAGCTTGAGTGACAGTCAGCATGTCACCGGGTCTATCCCGGCGACGTGGTCACGGACGGAGTTTGAGCGTCTGGCCTGGGTGGATGACCGACCCCGACAGGTTGTTCCAGCTCTGAATCTCGCTCACCGTGTGCCCGGTGCGGTTGCTGATGGCGCCCAGGCTGTCGCCGCCCTTGACCGTGTACTCGACCCAGCCGCGGTCCGACGTGCGCACGGTGAGCACCTGGCCGACCTGAATGTGCGATGCGTTCGAGATGCCATTGTCCTTCTGCAGAGTCGACAGCTGAACCTTGTACTTCGAGGCGATGCCTGTGAGCGTCTCGCCGGACTTCACCGTGTGCTTGACCGTTCGGGCCACACTCGGCGCCTTGTCGGCCTGAAGCTTGAGCACCTGGCCCACCGAGATGTTGGTCCCGCTGAGCGTGTTCCATGTCTGTAGCTGCACGGTCGTCACTCCGTAGCGGGCGCCGATCTGCGACAGCGTGTCCCCGCTGGCGACTGTGTAGGAGGAGGCAGAGCTGACCGCTCTCTTGGCGGGGGCTGTCGATGCGGTCGATGTCTTCGCAGGCGGTGGCGGTGCGCCCCCAGCCCGCGGAATCACGAGCTCCATGCCCACGTAGATGCGGTTGACGTTGGCCAGGCCACTCGCCCGGCTGATGTCCTGGGTCGTGACTCCGTACCGGCTGGCGATGGCGGACAGGGTCTCGCCCCGCTCGACCTTGTGACGCGAGTAGGCCAGTCGCTTTGAGTGCGGCACCTTTTGCAGCTGCGCAAGGAACTTGCGGCTGGCTGGGACCCGGACTTCGTAGCCCTCGGGGGGCGTGGCCCACCGGCGCAGCCCGGGATTGAGGTACTTGAACTCATCGAGGGACAGGCCGGCCGCCTTGGACAACACTTCGAGCTCCACCGAGCCCTCGACCTTGGCGGTCTGGTACTTCAGCTCGCGCTTGAAGTCGATGTCGGTGAAGCCATAGCGCTCGGGGTGGTGCCCAATGATGGCCGCAGCGATGATCTTCGGCGGGTAGTTCTCGGTCTCGGAGTGCAGCCAAGAGCCGTTGGCGATGGTCCAGAAGTCGCGGGTGCCGCTGTTCTTGATCGAGCGACGCACGCGACCGGGTCCGCCGTTGTAGGCGGCCCATGCCAGGTACCAGTCCCCGTCGAACATCTTGTTCAGCTCGGACAGGTACTCAATCGCGGCATCGGTGCTCTTGGCGGGGTCGCGACGGTCATCGACCCACCAGTCGACACGCATGTCGTACAGGCGGCCGGTGCTTGGAATGAACTGCCACAGGCCCGCAGCAGCTGCATGGCTGTATGCGTGCGCGTTGTAGCCCGACTCGATCATCGACAGGTACACCAGATCTCGCGGCAGGCCTGCAGCGTCGAGCTTCTTGACCATCATGGGGCGGTAGCGCGTCGAGCGGCTCATCCAGCGGGCGTAGTACTTGCGGCCCGGTCCATTGAAGTAGCGAACCCACTTCTCGACCGAGGGGGTGATCTCGACCGGGATGTCGAATTCAGAGGGGTCGACCTGGTCCAAGAACAGCGGGTCGGCGCTCATCGCGGCGACGGGATCGGTGTACACATCCTTGGGCACATCGACGGAGCCCAGGGCCTTCATCGTCGGCGCCTCTGCAAGCTCCTCGTCTTCCATCTCTTCGAGCGCCTTGATGGCGGCCTGAGTGGGCACCTCGCCGTCCATGCGGTCGATCCAAGACCAGAGCCCATCCGTCGGAGGGTCCACGGCCGGCGAATCTGCCAGGGACAGAGACTCACTCGCCGGAGCTGTTGTTGCGGGGGGGGATTCCGGAGTCTCGGCGAGAGATACGCCCGAAATAAGAAGGAAGGTCAGCAATGTAGGGGAGAGCACGTTGGCCTCGGTGGCACCCGATCGCATTGTATTCGACGGGGACAGGGATACCCACCGTCGCCAATGAATCCAATCGTCATCGTTACTGCCGACGCCACATTTGCGCAGTCGCTGCTGCGCGCTCTTCAGGACGCCGGCCACCCAGCGACTTGGGCAGAAACCTGGGCGGACGCCACATCCGCCCTGTCTGCACCAAGCGCCCGCGTCGCCTTCATCGACGCGCAGATGCCCGGCGCATCCGGGGCGATCCTTGACGGGCTGGCGAGCGCTCTTGCCCACACGCCTACGCTTCGTTCGGTGCGCGGGCCCCTGCCGCCACTTGAGGGCGCGCTGGACACCCTCGACGTGCTGCGTCTTGCAGGAGAACTGGCTGCGGCCCAGTTGACCGTGGGCGAGCTGTATTTGTTGGAGTTGAGCGGCCTGGGCCGGCAGGCCGACGCACTGCTGCGTGCAACCGCGCACAGCCCCTTGGTGCCGATCTTTCAGGGCGAGCGTGGCTCGGGCAAAGAGTGGGTGGCACAGCTGGCTCACAGACTCAGCGGCGCACGGGGGCACTTCCGAGTGGTTCGTCCGGGCGATGACCCGGTGGTGCGCTCGGGGTCCCCCGGCACCGTCTACCTCGAGAACATCGAGCAGCACCCCGCGGACCACGTCGAGGCCATGCGCGCGCTGACGCGGGCGACGGGCTGGAAGCTCATGGCCGGAACTCGCCACGAGCCCACTGGCGCCTTGACCGGCGACGGCTGGACCACACTGACGCTGCGCCCCCTGCGCGAGCGTGTCCCTGACATTCGCCCGCTGTTCCGCTTGTACCTCGGCGACTGGTGCAAGCGCCTGGGCTTGCCACGCATGCGCATCGCCAAGAAGCTGTGGACCATGCTCGAGCAGCATGACTGGCCGGGCAACAACCGGGAGCTCGAGACATTCGCTGTGCAGGCGGCCACTGCCACGCAGGGCATGACACTCAACCCGGACTCCCTGCCCATTCGCGTCCGAGCGCTGCTCGATCCGGTGGCGCAGTCCCAGCTGCGCCGCCAGAGCTACGAGACGGTCGTCGAGGACCAGCTGCGGCCCATCGTCGCCGACTACGTGGCCATGGATGGGGCACCGTCCCTGCACCGACTGGTGGTCGATGCGACGGAGCGTGCGCTAATTCGGCTGGCGCTAAATAGAGCCGGAAATCAGAAAGCCGCGGCCATCTTGCTCGGCGTTGCGCGCAACACACTGCGAGAGCGCATGGCGCGGCTGCAGCCACATCAAGAGGGCGAATGATCCGCGGACTGTACGGCATTGCAGATGCGGGGGCCGCGGGTGGAGACCCCGAGCGGTTGGGGGCCGATCTGCTCGCCGGTGGATGCCGCTTGCTTCAGCTTCGCGCCAAAGACTGGTCGGCCGATGACATTCTGATCTGTGCTCGCTCGCTGAGCCACCGCTGCCGTGCGGTCGGCGCGGTGCTGATTGTGAATGATTGGCCCGAAATCGCCGTAGCCGCTGATGCACATGGGGTTCATGTCGGCCAGCTGGACCAATCGGCCGCTGATGTACGTCGAATTGTGGGGCCGAACAGAATCGTCGGGCGCAGCACCGGCGACATCAGCCAACTGGGCGCTGCCATGCAGATGGCCGACTACGTGGCCTTCGGTCCGGTGTGGCCGACCCAAAATGCGGGCCGGCCCAAGACCGTGCGCAGCCTGCACGCGCTCGCCGAAATCGTTCGTGCCGTGGACGGTGCGATGCCGGTCGTGGCCATCGGCGGAATTGACGAAGGCAGAATCCCTCAAGTCCGCGCCACTGGCGTCGCCGCGTGGGCCGTCATCGGAGCCATCGCCAGCGCCGGCGATCCAATCGCGCAAACCAAGCGGCTCATCCTCGCCGGCAGGGCACCGTTGCCGTAGAATCTCCTTCTTTCATGCGGGACAGGGTGTGGCGAAGCTCCAAATCAAGCGAGCCATCCGAGGCGCGGCCAAGCGCTCTCTACAAAGCCTCATCGACGTCTTGTCTGACCCCGCCGGGGTCCTCGACGAGTCCGGAAAGCTGTTGATCGGCGTCGAAGAGGGCTCGCAGCGGCACCCCATCGTTGTGGACGGAGTCGAGGTGGGCACCGTGATTGGCGGCGGCGGATCCGCTGCACTGGCCGGCATCGTGCAGCAGCTGTACGAGCGCGAACGCGACAAGCGCAGCCTCGCGACCGAGACGCTGTCTCGCTACAAGGAACTCACGCTCCTGTACGAGATGTCCGAGAAGCTGTCCAAGGTGCTTGACCCCGCCGAGGTGGCGACCATGGTCGTCGGCGAGGCCAAGCGATTCCTCAACGCCGCGAGCGCCACCATCTTGGTCCGCGACCCCAATCGCGAGGTCCTCGAGGTGATCGCATCGGTCGGACCCGAATTCGTCGATGTCGATGTGCTGCCCCTCGAGAGTGGCCTGACCGGACGGGTCTTTGCGAGCGGCCGCGCCGAGCTTGTGGACGACGTCGAAGACACAGACGCCTACGTGCGGCTGGACTCCCCTACTCGATCTCTGATCTGCGCTCCGTTGCGAAGCGGCGAGCGCGTGTTCGGCATCCTGCGCATCTCGGACACCACCACCGGCGCCTGGGACTCCAGCGCGCTCAAGCTCGTGACGTCGCTGGCGGG
This sequence comes from uncultured Enterobacteriaceae bacterium, assembly GCA_964471355.1. Lineage (GTDB taxonomy): Bacteria > Myxococcota_A > UBA796 > UBA796 > CAYYHT01. Next base: position 4,597 of record CAYYHT010000100.1, on the reverse strand, counting down.
CAGTGCCGCTGCGGCCATCCGGAACGCCATGTTGCACCGCGACCGGTTGCGGCAACAGGCCCTGCGAGGCCGTCTAGAGCGTTGGGTGTCCCCCTGGCTTGCCGAGGCGGCGTTGGCCGGCCGCGACCGGGTCGACCAAGCGGTGGTCCTCTTCTGCGACTTGGGCGCCATTCCCGAGCGCCTAAGTGAAGACCTGCCTCCGCATGCCGTGCTCGAGCTGCTCGACCAAGTCATGACCTGCGCCCTTGACGAGCTGCTGCAGCACGACGCCACGGTCAGCACCCCCCATGGCGAGATGATCTTGGGCCTGTTCGTCCATGAAGATGGCTTCGACGCCAGTGCACAGAGTGCGGCGGTTGCCGCTCGGGGCCTTGCCTCGCGCCTGCAGAACACCAGTGCCGGCGATGCGATTTCGGTCCCGGGCATTGGCATGGCGACCATCACGGTGGACCCGTCAGACCGCGAACGATTCCGCGCCGGAGTCAACGCCGCGGCAGCCCTGCAAGCCGCTTCGGGCTCGGGCGTCTATGTCGACGCACCCATCGAAGCCGCCGTTCGAGAGATTGTGAATGTTGCCGCTATCGGCGAAATGGACCTGCCCACAGGCCCTTCCCAGGTTTACGAGGTGAGAGCGTGACAAAGCGCGTATTGATTGTCGACGACGAGCCCCACATCCGGCTGCTGCTCGAGCAGACGCTGGACGAGCTCGAGGACCATGACATCGAGATCGATCTAGTGACCAATGGGGCCGAGGCCCTCGACGCGATCCGCAGTGATCGTCCAGATTTGGTGCTGCTCGACGTCATGATGCCTGTGATGAACGGCTTCGAGGTGTGTCGCACGGTCAAGGACGACCCCGACCTCAAAGGCACCTTCATCATGATGCTGACCGCAAAGGGCCAGGAGTTCGATCGCGAGACGGGATCCGCAGTGGGGGCCGATCTGTACATCACCAAGCCCTTCGACCCGGACGAGGTGTTGGCCAAGGCCGCGGAGGTTCTCGGTATTGAGCTCTAAGGGAGCCGGAGACGCGCTGGACTGGACCCAGGAAGTCGACGACTTCATGGCGCGCTTCAGCCTGCCCGACGACCTCAGAGAACCCCTGCGTCAATTTTTGAGCGACACGCTCCATCACTCCGGCACCGTGATCTCTGACCCGCACGGTGTTCAGACGGTCATGCTCGACTTCGTCGAAGAACAGAGCACTGGCGGGGCCGCGGCAGCGACACTGCCAACCCTGGCAGGCGAACTGCTGGCGACGGGCGACCCCACCGGCGAGGCCGAAGACATCGAAGCCGCGCCGACCCATGCCCACTTGCTGCGCACGCAGCTGATGGCCACAGGCGGCATGGGTGAAATCCACAAGTCCCGCGACTTCAGCCTGCACCGCGACCTGGTCATGAAGGTCCTGCACACCAAGCTGAACAAGGACAACCGCATGCGAGCGCGCTTCGTCGAAGAAGCGCAGATCACCGCCCAGCTGTCGCACCCGGGCATCCCACCCATCCACGAGATGGGCAGTCTGCCCGATGGCCGGCCCTTCTTCACCATGAAGTTGGTGCACGGACGCACCCTTGCAGACGTCATCCACGAGCTGCACAGCAAGGACGACACCGAGTGGACCGAGCACAAGGTGATCGCCACCTTCCAGCGCGTGTGTGAGGCCCTTGGCTACGCCCACGCCCGTGGCGTCATTCACTGCGACATCAAGCCCGCGAACATCATGGTGGGCGCATTTGGTGAAGTGCTGGTCATGGACTGGGGCGTCGCTCGTTTGGTCGAGGGCGACGCCGAGACCGAGATCGACGAGGCGCCCGTCAAGACACGTACCGAAGCCGGAAACTCCCGGGGAAGCGTCGCGGGAACCCCCGCCTACATGCCCCCAGAGCAGGCCATGGGAGATGTCGACACCCTCGGACCACCCGCCGATGTCTATGCCGTCGGCGTCATGCTCTACGAAGCACTCACCGGTGGCCGCCCCTACAAGGGCCGCGGCATGGAGCTGGTGGTGCGCAGCAGCCGAGGCGAGATTCCGCCCATCGTTCGGCGGCAAGGGTCCATCATCGATGACGCCATCGTGGCCATCATCCACAAGGCGATGGCCCCAGATCCCGAAGAACGGTACGCCCACGGAGGTGCGCTGGGCGACGATTTGGCCCGCTGGCGCGAGGGCGCACTCAAGCGCGAGCGCGCCCAGGACTTGGTCACCCAGGCCAATGTGGTGCTGCCCGAGGTCGAGCCCCGTCACGCTCGGGCCACGGCCTTGCGAGAGATGGCCAAGTGGCGCCTGGGGCTGCTTGGCCGCGAGGCCTCGATTGATGCCAAGCGAGCCGCCTGGAACCTACAAGACGAAGCCATTGAGCTTGAGCGCGAGGCATCGCTCAAGACGGTCGAGGTGACCCAGCTGCTGCATGGGGCGCTGGTGCACGCTCCCGACCTCGAGGAAGCCAACCGCCTGCTGGCCCGAATCCACTTTGAACGTCACGAGAAGGCGGAACAACGCCGGGACTGGGACGAGGCCGCAGGTCACGAAGTCCTGCTGCGAGCCCATGATGTGGGTGACTACGCCGACTACCTCGCCGGTACAGCGCCACTCAGCTTTGCGTGCGAACCGCCCGGCGAAGTCAGCCTGTACAAATACGCCGAGCACGGCCGGCAGCTGGTGCCCGAGCTGATGCGAGAACTCGGGACGACGCCGATCGTCGACGTCGAGCTCCCTGTCGGAAGCTACCTGCTCGAGATCAACGTCAAGGGGCGCCCCACGGTGCGCTACCCCGTGGTCTTGGACAGGCTGCAGGGCTGGAATGGGCGACGGCCCGGCGAAGAAATCCCACATGCCGTGCGCATCCCCACCGAGAACGAGCTGACAGACGCCGAGGTCTGGGTGCCCGCTGGCTGGTTCGAGTTTGGTGGTGACGAGGCCGCCGAGGGTGCCGGGCGCGCCCGCCGGCTGTGGGTCAACAGCTTCGCGATTCAGCGGACTCCCGTCACCAACCGCCGATTCTTCGAGTTCCTCGCGAGCCCCGTGGGTCAACAGTTCCGACACGAGGCACTCCGAGATGGCCTGGGCACGTGGCATAGCGACTGGCCTGCGGTCGACATCGAGTGGAGTGCGGCGGCGGCCTACGCCGCGTGGTGGAGCGAGCGCACGGGCCAGACCTGGCGGCTGCCCTCCGAGGTCGAGTGGGAAAAAGCGGCCCGCGGCGTCGACGGCCGCCACTTCCCATGGGGCGACTTCGTCGATCCGGCGTTCTGCAACGTGCGTTCGCCACAGGTCATTCGACGCATGCCAGCCGTGGTCTCAGCCTTTGAGTTTGACCGCTCTCCCTACGGAATCTGGGGCATGGGCGGCAATGTGCGCGACTGGTGCGCAGACGAATACCGAATCGAAGGCCCCGAGGTGAAGGGCAATCGCGCCGTGCCGCCCACAACTGACCGCGCCGCGGTCGAGTTCCGCTCCGTGCGCGGCGGCTCCTGGAGACAGCCACTGGAGTCTGCCCGCGCCGCAACGCGCACAGGCCTGCACCCGCTCGAGGGTCACAACGACGTCGGCTTGCGCATGGTCCGCGACGTCTGAACGGTCAGAACGTCGAATAGGTCCAAGCGTTGATCCACAGCGAGCTCTGGCGAATCTGGACCCCCATCGCCTCGCCCCCCCTGAAGGTATCGCTCAAGCTGCCTGTCCGTTCGCGGCGCAGTTCGAGCTCGACAAAGCAGGAATCGGGCGACTCCTCGTCCGATGGGTTCAACGCACCCGGCGGCAAGAAGTATGAACCGGTGTCGTCGAGCCGGCGGTGGACGTTGCTGATGCAAGATCCGGTGATGTCCAGGGTCATCTGGTCATTCAAATCTTCGGACGGCGGCCACCACTGCACATCGATGCCATCCCAGCCCAAGTCGATATCGGTGTCCGGTACGAACATGTCCATGGCCGGAGGCAGCTCAGCGGTGCTCGACAGGGCGTCGTCGCCGTCACCGCGACTCAGGGACACCGTGATCGGTTCACCGGACTGCACGTCGGCAAACCAGGCCACATAGGTGTGCTTCTTGCCGACCACCTCTTCGCGCATCGCGACATCCTCGCCGCGGAAGTTCGCAGTCAAGGCATCGTCGCCGCTCAAGAAGACCCACTTGCGCCAGGGCCGTCGCGCCTTGAGCGACAGGCCCATCGCCGCCGAGCCGTCGTCCCAAGACCTCAATTCAAGCTCGGCCCGCATCTTGTCCGTGGCGACGTCTGAGCTGTCCACGTGGCCGCATCCGGCAACACCGGCGACAGCAAGCAAGACCAGCCCAGACAACCGCATCAGGGGCTGCTGACCGCCGCGGATGTCCGCAGCTGCCGTCCCCGGGCATAGCCATCATCAAACGCTGGATCGACGGTCCCCACCGAGCGACGCCACAGGCGCAAGGTGACGGTGCAGCTGTCTTCGGTATCGTCCGTCGCCTGTTCCAGGGTGTTCGCTGGAATCGTGTATGTGCCGGGATCTCCGTCGATTTCACCCTCCCAGAAGAACAGGCATGAGCCGTCCATCTCGAGCAACATGTCCTCGCCGCTGCCCGACGGTGCCCAGGTGATCGTCAGGTCCTCGGCCCGGCT
>CAYYHT010000099.1:0-14337 GCA_964471355.1 uncultured Enterobacteriaceae bacterium | reverse complement strand
GCTGCCCAGGTCGAGCTCTGCGACTCCGACCCTGGATGCGTCGCCAAAGCCCAGGGCGGTGCCCGGCACCGAGGCCGCCAGCAATGCCAGGAACTGTCGCCGGTTCATGAAGACCCCTTTGCCGAGAGCAGGGCTGACAGCGCCAGCAGCGCCAGTCCCAGTCCCAACAGACCACCACCGAGGTCAATGGTGCGGGTAAACATCTCGGGGTCGATGGCGGCCTCGGCCTTGGCCACCGAGTCATAGGAGCGCACGTCGCTCTCGTCGGGTGGTGTGTTCACAGCCACCCAGGCCAATGGGGGAGCGTTCTCGAGCACGATCTGGTACGCGCCGGGCTTGCTGGCAGTGAACAGCAGACTCGAAGCCTCGATGCGGCTGGTGATGGGGTTGCCGTCGGGGCCGAGCACATCGGGCTCCATGACCAGATCCGGCAGAGGAATGGCAACCCGGTCACCGACCGTCGCATCGAATCGCGCAGCGGCTCCGCCAGCCTCGCCGCCAAGGTAGGCGACCATGCCCTGGACCAACGGCATGAACACCGACTGCACCGGCAGATTGCCCCAGTCGAAGTCGAAGCTGCTGGTCCACAACAAGACGCGACCACTGCCCAAGCGGCGCTCGATCAGTGCCGGCATGCCGTTGCTGTACCTCAACAGAATGGAGATGTCGTCGGACTCGGTGAACGGCTCAAGGGTCAGCACTTTTCGGCTGCGAACCTTTCCAAAGCCAGCACGACCAGCCCGCTTAAAGGTGCCGAACAGGGGGTGCGTCGGATCGGGCAAGTTGAGTGGAATGCCCACTTCTCCGGACGCCGCCAAAGAGCGTGACTTCCGGAAGGGAGCGGGCAGAATGGCTCCCAGCGCCGAGTTGTAGCGCCTGGCCGAAATGTTGTCTCCGGCACTGATGATCAGGGCGCCGCCCTTTCGCACGAACTCGGTCAGGCGAGGTCCGTACGGGCGGGGGTCGCTGACATTGGCCAAGAACACCACCCGATGCTTGTCCGAGTCCAGGCCAAGCAGGCCGCTGGGGGGCACCACATCGGGGGTCACGCCAGTGCGCTTGCCGCCCCACGGTGCGAGCGCACGCTCCAAGAAGTAGACCTCGGACCGCGTCGGCGTGTCGCCGGGGTCGCCATCGACGACCAGCACCCGGGACGCCCCGACGCGAGGCAGGTGGAAGTAGCGCGCATCGTCGCCCTGCAGGTCTGGGTCCTCGCAGGCCACCTGGCCCACACCGCCCAGTGCTTCTCGGGGCACGGTGATGTGCTCCTCGGCTTCTCCCTCTGGAGGCAGGTCAGCGAAGATCGGCACCACCGCGCCGTCGGGAAGGGTCGCTTCGCACGGAATTTCGATGGGGTCGGGCCCGAAGTTGGTCAACCGAATGGCGACGCGTCCTCCCTCCAATCCGTCTCCGTAGACCGCACTGGTGACTGCCGTATTTCTGGGTGGATCGGCTCGGATGGTGAATGGAATCACCGAGCTTCCATCTTCGACCACCAGCTCCAGCTCGGATCTGGCCTCGCCGACGATGCGGGGTCCAGCCTCGTCGCTAAACAACACGATCTCGCCGGGCTCGCTGGCCAGCAGCTTTCGCGCTTCTGACAGCGCTGAACGCAGGTTGCTAGCGCCTCCGCTTGGCTGCACGTCCTCGATCTTGCCCGTCACCAGCAGGTGCTCGGGGGTCAGGTCCTGGACCAGGCGCCGCGCGTCGCTATTGAACGCCACAGCTCCGACCAAGGTGCCCGGAGGAAGCTCCTCGATGAAGTCCACTGCCTCGCCGCGGGCCCGAGCAAGCAGCGTCGACCCGCCGTCTTCGAGGGACATCGACATCGAGTTGTCGATGATGACGATGACCCGGCCAGAGGCACCAAACTCGGGCACCGCCCCAGAGTAGGACCACTGGGCGCCGCTGACGCCGAGCACGATGGCCAACACCGCGAGGATGCGCGCCAACAGAACCAGTGGGTCCTTGACGCGACGTCGCCGACGCAGGCGCTTCACCACTCGTTCCAGCAGCAGCATGGCCCCGAATGGATGGCGCTCGCGCGGCGTCTGCTTGGCCAAGTGAGCCAGGATCGGCAGGGCCACAAACGCGCTTAGGGCCAGCGCTGCGGGCAGCACAAAACTCAGGCCCACACGGCCTCCAGAGGCGTCGGAGCAGCGTGGATTGCACGGCGGATGATGTTCTCCATAGGGGCGTCCGTCGCCGTCGGCACGTACAGCCCGCCCCAGCGCACTGTGCCTGAATAGACTTCGCGCACGTACTCCTCGACGACTTCTGCAAAGGCGGTTCGGGCCCCCGCAGGATCGATGGCGAGGTCGTCGCCGCCCTCGGGGCTATAGAACATCGCCGGTCGGTTGAAGGACAGGCGGAACTCGCCGCGGTCGAACAGGTGCAGCAGCCGCACGTCGGTTCCGCGCTTGGCGAACGCGGCCAAGCCGGGCAGCCACGTCGACGGCTCCTCCATGCCATCGGTGATGATGGCCGTGAAGCTGCGCCGGGGTGTCTGGCCGCCGACCCGCAACAAGGACTTGGCCAATCCGGCCTGCCCACCGGGCTTTGCAGAGGCCAGCACCATGAAGATGAGCTGCAGGTGATTGCGGCCGCTCTTGCAGGGCAAGCTGCGGTACGGAGGTGCGCCAGCAGTGGGTTCGCCGGCAATGACCTCGAGCCCGACCGGCTCGCTGTGTCGGTGCATAAAGTACAGCAAGGTCGCTGCGAGGGTGATGGCGTAGCCGGCCTTGGAGTGGTCCAGATCCGGGTAGCCTCCGCGCCCGGTCTCGCCAGTGGCGAGGTCTCCGGACAGGTCCAAGACCACCGTGCAGGGCAGATCGGTCTCGGTCTCAAAGCGCTTGACGACGCGTCGGTCGGACTTGGCCAGCACCTTCCAGTCAAAGTGCCGCATGTCCATGCCGGGCACGTACTCCTGGTAGTCGGCGAACAAGGTCGCCTGGCCCACCCGCCGAGAGCGGTGTTCTCCCATCATCAGCGATTCCGTCAAGGTGCGTGCCCGCAGGTGCAAGTGACGCACGCGGGACAGGACCTCGGGGTCCCAGCTCAACTAGCCGACCTCTTCGATCAGCTGCTCGATGACCGCTGATGCCGTGTGTCCGGCGGCCTCGGCCTCGAAGTTCAGCACAATGCGGTGGCGTAAGACCGCGGACGCAATCGCACGCACGTCCTCGCGGGTAGGCACCTCGTTTCCACGCAGTGCCGCCCAGGTACGGGCTCCCACCGCCAAGTACTGACTCGCACGGGGACCCGCACCCCAGCGAATCCACTTGGTGGACGGGTAGCCGGAACCAGGACGGGTCGCGGTCGCCAGACGAACCGCGTACGAGACGACATCGCTGTTGGACGGCAACCGCCGAAGCATCTGTTGAAGCTGAACCAGTCGGTCCTTGGACAGCACAGGCTTGGCCGAAGGCAGCTCACCCACCGTGGTCCGCCGCACAATCTCCTCTTCCTCGACGATGCTGGGGTAGCCCACCTCGATCGAGAACATGAAGCGGTCCTGCTGAGCCTCGGGAAGCGGGTAGGTGCCCTCTTGCTCGATCGGATTTTGGGTCGCGAACACCAAGAAGGGCGGCTCGAGCCCGTAGGTCTTGCCAGCGGCGGTGACTTGGCGTTCCTGCATGGCCTGCAGCAGAGCGGCCTGCGTCTTCGGCGGCGTCCGGTTGATCTCGTCGGCCAGCAGCAAGTTGGTGAACACCGGCCCCTTGAGAAAGCGCAGCGTCCGGGCTCCCGTCGCGCGGTCCTCTTCGAGCACTTCGGTTCCGGTGATGTCAGACGGCATCAGGTCCGGAGTGAACTGCACACGGCCAAATCCAACGCCAACAGCCTCTGAAACGGTCATGACCAACAGGGTCTTGGCCAAGCCAGGCACGCCGATGAACAGACTGTGTCCGTTGCTGAACATCGCGCAGAGCATCAGCTCGATGACGTGTTTTTGGCCCACGACAACACCGCCGATCGATTCGATCAGAGCCTTGTGTGTAGGTGCCAGGGATTCAAACAGGGCGATGTCGTCCTGAGGAGCTTGTGTAGTCATCCTTCTCCGCCGCGCTGCAGGATCCGTAGGTGGTCCTGGTAGCGCTTGCTTGATTTCACGTCTCCGAGCGACACGGTCAAATCCGCGAGCGCCGAGATCACTTCGGGGTCGTAAGGGTTCATGTCCGCTGCCGCGCGGTAGCTCTTGATGGCGTTTCGCTTGCTGCCTTGGGCGTGATGCAGAGCACCCAAGGTCTTGTGGGTCAGGGCGAACTCGGGGTAGTCCAGCAGCGACTCGGTCAGTACCTTCTCGGCGCTCTTGAGCTGCTTGAGGGCGATCCAGCTGCGCGCCATGCGATTGGCCAGCAGCGGCGACATCGGTTCGTCGTCGGGCACAGCCTTGGTGTACTCGACCATCGCCGCCTTGTGACGCTCCTTTTCAGCCAACAGGTCCCCAAGCCGCAGGAAGCGCGCCAAGTCCTGTCGATGTGAGAGCACCGGGTCGGCGTCGATGGCGCTGCCGCCGTCGAGCAGCGTGGGCATCGAAGCCAAGCGCTTGCCAATCAGGTCGAGGCCTTGCACATAGGCCATCCACTGGGTCTCGAGGTCGGCGAAGTTCTTGAACCCACTGCCCTGGGCCAGGGCCTCGCGGGCATCCATGCCGTCTCGAAGCAACGGGAAGACCTTGAGCAGGACGTCGTCACCGCCCTCCTGGAAACAGAAGGCCATCATTGTGGCCACCTGTGCATAGGCCAGCGACGCGCGGTCAGCAGAGGGCAGCTTGGCGAAGCTCGGGTGCATCTGGTCGAAGGTCACAAAGTCGTCGTCGCGAATGGCCGTCGCCAGCAGCCCCTGGGCCCGGACCGAGAGCTTGAAGTGGTCCTTTCCGTCGGACCAGCGGTTGTCCAGGTACTTGGCGATGGCCTCTTGCAGCCAGACAGGCGCTCTGTCGTCGGTCTGGTGAGCCACCACGAGGTGGATGTATTCGTGGGCGACGGTGTCCTTCCAGCCGTAGCCGCGGCCAAGGGCTCTCGGGCTCGTCAGCAACAGGCGGGACCACTTGGACAGTGCCACCACGCCGGTGGTCTGGATGTTCTCTTTGGTCAGACTCGACGCATCGGTGAACGAGCGCCCGTCTGGATAGATCTCGAGCCGAGTCGGCCCGGACGGCGAGCCACCGAGGATGGGCCCGTAGTTCTTTTCAGAGCTCAGCAACACCTCGACCGCGTCGTGCAGCAGCACCGCATCGACGCCAGGCCGGTAGGCGACGACGAAGTTGCCTCGCTCGATGTGGTCCCACTCTGCGTGCACGCGCATGGTGCGTTCATAGAGCAGCCGGTCGTCCCACTTGTCTTCCCAGCCCGCCTTGGATGCCCGGTTGACCAAATCGACCGCGGTCTCGAAATCCCCACCGTAGAAGGCGACCCGGGATGCAAAGCGCAGCTCGTCGGCTCGGACGCTCTTGTCGGCGGCCAGCTCATCGACCACCGCTTGGGCACAGGGCACGTCGTTGCGGTCCAAGCAGGCGCGTCCGTCCGCGAGCGTGACCGCAGACGCGGGGCTGACCCACAATGCCAGGGCAAACAACAGTCTCATTGGCGAACGAGCTCCTCGAAATAGCGCTTCTTCCACGCTCGGTACTCCTCGGGCACATCGCCCTCCATGCCCTCGAGCAGCTGCCGGCGGTACTCCTCGGCCGAGAAGTCGTCCTCAGCTCCCGGGATTTCCATCTGGAAGGGGGTGTCCATGTCCTGACCCTCGTTGCCACTTTGCGGCTGGTCGCCGGGCTGCCCTTGGCCCTTGGAGAGGCCCTGGTTCTGCTGCTGTGCCTGTTGCATCGCCTGTTGCAGCGCGTCCTGCGCGTCCTTGAGCCGCTGTGCCGCCACGCCCTGGGCGCCTTCGGAGGGCATCGGCTGACCGTCGCGCAGGTCTTGACCAGACTGCTGCATCTGTCCCTCGGCGTCGTCCAGGGCCTCCTCGAGGCCATCGGGCCGCACGGGGAAGTCCCGGGCCAGCTGTTCGGCGGCCTCTTTTGCCTGCTGAAGTCGCTGCTCAAGCCCCTGTTGCTGCTGCTGCATCTGCCGGGCCTGGCGCCGCGCGTTGGGGTCCGATGTGCGCGCCTCTTTGTCGAGGTCGTCAAGCAGCTTGTTCGCCCGATCCATGAGCTTTCCGATCTCACCCATCTCGCGACGACCTGGCCCCTTCATCTTGGTGCCCTGGCGCTGCAGTTCACGCTCCATCGTGTACTCGGAGCGGTTCCATGCCGCCTCCGCATCGTCCTTGCCCTTCTTGGAGCCGTGCAGGTCCCGGGCCGCCACGGACTCGTCGAAGCGGTCGGTCTCTTCACCCGCATGCTTGGCCCGCTCCTGTTCATAGAAGGCGCGCTCGTTCTCGGTCAGTTCCCGCGTGTATTCCTGGGACTTCTGGCTCAGCTCGCTGGTGGTCTGCTCGAGCTCCTCCCACAGCTTGGCGATGCGCTCGGCCTTGGCCTTGTCGCTCTTTTCCTGCAGCTGCTGGGTCTCTTTCTGCAGCTCGCGCTGCGCCTGCTCGATCTCGGCCAGCTCTTTCTGCAGGTCCTGGGCTTGCTGCATGGTGTCGTCCCCTTGCTGCTGCATGCCCTCGATCTCGTCCTGGACCCACTCGCTCATCTCGCGCATCTGCTGCTCGAGGCGCTTCATCAGCTCGGCTGCCTCGTCCATTCGCCCCTCGGCGAGGGCCTTGCGGATCTCTTCCATGAGGCTCTGCATCTCGTTTGAGCGCGCATTGACGAACTCTTTGAGGCCACCCTCTTCCATCTTGGCAGCGGCCTCCATGAGGGCTGACAGCTTTTCTTCGAGGCGGTCGAGCTGCGCCAGCATGGCAAGCGGATCGGGCTCGGGTTGGGCCAGCATGTCGGCCATCTCGGCGGCGAAGTCCGCCAAGTCCTCGGCCTTGTCCGCCACCTGTCGGAAGGCCATCATGCGCAGCTTTCTATCCAGAGCCAGGATGCCGTCCTCGAGGCCCTCGATGGCGTTGTCGCGAAGCTCGGTGGTCATGTCCCAGGCGGTGTCGGGAGGAATCGCCGTCGAACCGGGGGTGAACGCGACTTGGGTGTAGCGAATCAGCTCACTGCCCGTCCGGGTGACGGTCCGCAGCACATCGCCCTCGAGTTTGGTGCGCCGCGAGCTGCGCTGGTAGGCCTCGACCAAGTCTTCCATCGGCTGGTAGCGCGCAGCCAAGCCTTCTCCCCACTTGGCGAGGTCGCCACCGGTGAAGCCCGGCGGCCACGGCTCTTCGAGAAAGTCCGCGAGCACGCCCAACATCAGGTCGCGCAGCTCGGTCTGTCGTTCCTCGTCGCGCTCGTTGAGCCCGCTCTCGCCCAGCACCACGATGGTGATCTCTGGAGAGCGACCCGCCTTGCTTCCCGAATAGGTGTCGTTGTCCCATCCCGCCAGCACCAGCTTGACGCTGTCGCCTTCGAGCAGACCCAGCTCGAGCGGCCGCATCGACACGGTGCCGCTGACCTCGGCCTGGCGCACCGACGGACGGGCCAGGGCCCGACCTCTTTCGATGCCATCGATCTCGACCTGCACCCGCTTGACGCCATAGTCATCGCGAACGCGCCACGGAATGCCGAACACCTCGTCGACAGCGACCTCGATTACCTCGTCCGCGACGAGCATGACCTCGGGAGCTAGGTCCAGTTCAGGGGTGATCGAGAAGTCCCTGGACTCGCGAGGCTGGCCATCGCGGTAGGTAATCAGCCGCCACGCCCCCTCTTCGGCCGCAATACTAAAAGTGCCCGAAAGCAGACGTCCAGCCTCGCTCACCTCGGCGTCGAGGGCGGGCTCGTCGTAGGCGACAAGGGCGCCCGCTTCAACGGCCACATCCGAGCGGGCGAAGACCTGCACAACAGTCCCAGGAGGCCCCATCGCGTCGCCGGTGGAGTTCTCGATCTCAAGGGGCTGCAGGCCCGTATAGGCCGGGTAGGTGTAGCGGAGCACGATGTCGCCGACCCGAGCGAGGCGCTGGTCGTTGAGCTCAAACCCCATGGTTGACGCACTTGCTGTGCCGATGGCTGTCCACCAAGCCCACGTGCCCGAGACCCCAAGCGGCGACAGCAGCAACGCGAGCAACGACACCATCAGCGCAGTGCCCACACCTGCCGACAGCGGCAACAGCGGCCAAATGGAGTGCACCCGTGACGGATGTTCGTCGGCCAATACCGCGGCAGTCCGACGCGCCAGCAGCCCCACCAGGGCAGCCGATTCGTTGCCAACTGGACCGTCCGTGCGCTCGACGGCAGTCAGCATGCGGCCGCGAAGATCCGGGCGCACGCTCTCGACCAGACCCGCTTGGCGCATCACGTCACCGGCGGCACGCCAGCGCAGCAGCAGCGGCAGCAGTGCAAAGCCCCACAGCCCAATGCCCGACAGCAGGACCATACCCGCCGTGGAGGCGGGGCGATCCCAGTGCCAAGCTGACGCCACAACAGCAAATGCGAGCACCATCGCGGACAGCAGCAGGACCTGCAATACGACCCTGCCGACGATTATCAGGCGTTCGCGGCGTACAAGTGACCGTACAAAGCCACGAATGAGCTGGGTGTCCTGATTCATCCGATCCTTGCTGCGGGTGCCAGAAAGGACAGCCTACATCGGGCTTGGTTCCTGCATCCATGCTCGATGACACGGAGTGACACACTGCCCCCAAGGACCCATCGGTCCTTGGAAGGCAGGCTGCATGCTCAGGTGCCCGCGAAGGCGAATTCAGCCTGGATTCTGTCGTCCAGCAACGTCAGGAAGTTGTACAGCCCAAGCCAGAACCCGAAACGCCTCGACCATGCCGACACCACCAAACAACGATGCGATCATCCGCTTGCACGGGATCAAGCCGACTGGTACTGTACGGGTGTCCAGCAGAACACCTGTACAGGAGTCACTCGTGGAAGACCTCTCACCGCGGCAGCGCGAGATTCTTGATTTCATTTCATCGGCCATCGACCAGCGTGGGGTGCCTCCGAGCTACCGCGAGATCGGTTCGGCGCTCGGCATTGGCTCGACCAACGGCGTCTCGGACCACATCAAGGCGCTGGTTCGCAAGGGCTACATCGAGCGTGTGGGCGGTCGGGGACAGCCCCGCTCACTGCGACTGACCAACAAAGCTTCAGGCTCCTATGACGACGATGGCACCATTGGCGTTCCGCTGCTCGGCCGCATCGCCGCCGGCATGCCCCTGCTGGCCCAAGAAAACTACGACAGTGCCGTACGGGTCGATTCCTCGATGTTGCCGGCGGGTGGCAAGCTCTTCGCACTGGTGGTGACCGGTGAATCGATGATCGACGACGGCATCCACGATGGCGACTACCTGTTCGTTCAGCAGGCACGCAATGCCCGCAATGGCGAGATTGCGGTGGTCATGGTCAACGGCGACGCCACGGTCAAGCGCTTCTTCCGCGAGAGCGACGGCCGCATTCGCTTGCAGCCAGCCAACGACGCCATGGACCCAATCTATGTCGACGACCAGAGCGGCGACGTCAGCGTCATCGGCAAAGCCGTCGGCGTCTACCGCAGAATCCGCTAGCGCCTATTCGGTGGGCTCGGGTGCCTCTTCCTCTTCGGCTTTGAAGGGCACGCGGTACTCGATGACTGCTTTGAGCACGTCGAATTGGGCCGTTCCACCCAGGCCAATCAAGTTCACACGAACTTCGATGTCCTCGGAGGCGCCGCCGGACAGGCCCGCCTTGTACGGAACCGACACGAGTGTTTTTGGCGCATCACAGCCCAGCTCTTTGACCGTCATGAAGTTGGTGCCGCCGGTGCAGCCGTGCTTTGCGGCACAGTGCCACTTGAAGGTTTCGACCTCGAGCATGCTGCAGCCTTCGGGATCGATGCTCGCAACTCCGCTGCTCTTGATGACGGCGCTGTTGCCGACGGGGGCGGCCTTGCCAAACTTGGATGGCAAGAGCGGGCGGTAGCCGGGGATTCGGCGCTCGCGAGCCACAGACGGCCGGTCAATGACCTCGGATGCCTCGGCCGTGTTGTTTTGGAAGCTGAGCTTGACCGAGCCCAGCATCGGCTTCACGGGAGTCTCGAGTGCCGCGACAATTCCCCTCTGTTCACGGTCGAGGAACATTCCCTCGGGGCTGCCAGCGAACCACGTCGCGAAGTCCTTGATGAGGGCCGTGTGGCCCGCACCGGTGAACGCGACCGCCACGGGCTGTGTGCGTCCAAATTCTCCGCGTTTGGGCCCGCTGAGTACCAGCTGGCGAATGCACCCGGTGTTGAGCCTGATTTGTTTGCCACTCTCGGTCAGGACCTGTGCAGCGATGCCCGGCAGCGCGCCCTCGCAGATGAGGTAGTGAATGGGCTCGGTGACCCCGCGGTCGTCGAGCCAGCCAGCAAGCTTTTGTTGCTGCGAGAAAGACACCCGGTAGGGAACGGGTCCGGCGGCCGGCAGCTCTGGGGTCGGGGGCATGTACATGACCGCCCCTTCGTGGCTGAACAGCCCGTATTTTCCGTTGTTGAAGCGGTACTCTTGGCCCTGGCACTTGAGGTCGGGGAAGTCCGCAGATTGGCGTTCTACGCACTTGGCTGGCAAGTCGCCCAGCAGCGTCCAGCTGCCCTCCGCCCCAAATGTATAGACGACCTGTCGCGAGTCGCTGAGCGTGATCCACAGCTCGTCGACGCCGTCTTGGTCGTGATCGGTCACCCGTCGCAGCACGAACCCTCGGTGGTCGATGCCGTGGGCGCGAATGAAGGAGGGCGAGATCTTGATGATCGGGCTGACTAGGTCGCCGCCCTGGTGCACGTCCTTGGACCATGACACCCGTGGGTTGTATGTGATGGGGGTGCCGGAGAACCACGTGACGCCCGCAATGGCGACCATGATGAACGCGCTCAATGCGAACGACGGGATGATCCACCTGGGAAGGTTCTGGCTTTCTTCGACCAGAAAGTAGGTCTCGCCGATCTGAATCTCGGACCCCGGATGAATCTTTGTCGGACCCTCGATCTTCTCGCCGTTGACCAGGGTTCCGGTCTGCGAGCCCAGGTCGGATATGAGGTAGCGCTCTTCTTCGGCGTCCCACTCGATGGACGAGTGGTCCATGCTGACCAGCGGGTCGGGCACGTTGATGCCCTTGCCCGACCGACCCATCCGAATCCGGCCTTCACTGGGGATCGGAAAACGCTGGCCGGCGATACTGCCGGAGGTGACTACAAGTTCGAGTGATGTGGGCACGGGGTTCCTTCTCGGTCTCCGGGCTATCCACATCGCCGCGACTGTGCAGGTCCCCGGACGCAATGGATATCGCCGGTCCTGCGGGCCGCCACGTGATACCGTCGCCTAAGTCCCCTCTGCAGGCATGACGAAGCATCAATCCGAGACCGAACGCCGCGCCCAGATCCTTCGTTCTGCACGCGCGGTATTCATCGAGAAAGGGTACGTGCAGTGCCGCGTCGAAGACGTGGCGAAGCGCGCGGCACTCTCAAAGGGCGCGGTCTACTTCTATTTTTCGTCGAAGCGCGACCTGTTCATGGCACTCATTCGCGAGGAACACGAGAACACCTATTCGTTCCTCGAGAAAGCCGAAGGCGACGACCGACAGGCTGCCGAGAAGCTGCTTGACCTGGGACAGAAGTACGTCAACTACTTCGCGGGCCTCAAGTCCCCTCCCCGGTTCTTCCTGATGATGGCCGAGCTCTCGATTCGCGACCCCGAGATTCGAGAAGAGGTGCACGCGGTGCACACCCGCTTCATCGATGCCGCAGCCCGGGTCTATGCACAGGGCGTTGCCGAAGGCTCATTCCGCGACCTTGACCCCTTTGCGGTCGCCGTCATGCTCAAGGCGATGATCGACGGCCTCGCAGGCCACTCCGCCATCGGCAAGCGACCCGACCAGGGACTGCTGCTGGGCGACGGCATCCAGTTCATCTTGCATGGGCTGTTGCGTAGTCCGGGCCGCAAGGATTGACGTTCAAGGCACCGCTCGCCTACCTCTCCGTCAACCGCGACGTGTGGACCATCGACGCCGAGGGCAAACACCGATCCCACACCGAAATCGACGTCGATGCGCTGATGCTGGGCAGCTGGCAGACAGGGCCCAAGCGAACCGGCACCTTTTCGTGGCCGACGTGGTCACCAAATGGCGACCAAGTCGCCTGTTTCAAGCTGGCAGACGCCCACCACGACACCAGCCGCGTCTTTGTCTGTGACGTCGATGGAGTCAACCAGACCGAGCTGATGGACCTGGGCAAGCGCCTGCCCATCTATTTGTTCTGGTCGCCGAACAGCAAACACATCGCGATGCTCTCGCAGGGCGATGACAAGCTGATGCTGTCGACCGGCAGGCCCGATCGCGCTGGCACCGAGATCACCTTGGCCGAGGGCAGCCCGCTGTTCTTCACCTGGGCGGGGTCGGGTCAGGTGGCCGCATTCATCGGCGGCACCAACGACGCAAGGACCTCACGCCTCGTGTTGATGGACCCAAAGGGCACCGGAAACACCACGCTATTGCCAGGCAACCCCGGCAGCTTCTGTGCTCCCGTCTGCATCGATGGCAACCTGTTCTACGTCTCCCATGAACGCGGGAATACCAGCTTTGTCACGGCACGAAGCGGTGCCGCGGAGTCCACCTGGATCGACGATGTGGATGGTCTGGTCGCAATGGTCGCAAGCCCCGATGGCAAGACCTTGGCGCGCGCGGTCGCATCGAGTGGCGATGGCACCCCGTACCACAGCCTATCGCTCGTCGACATCGAGACCCTCCAGACGCGGCCGCTGTGGGAGCAGTCATGCCTCGCATTTGCGTGGACGCCCAATGGAAAGGCAATCGTCGCCGCCCAAGTCGACACCACCCGCAACTTGCTGCAGTGGTACCGCATTGATCTGGACGGCCGACACGAGCTGCTGGTCTCGATGTATCCGACCCGGGATCTCGGGTTCTACCTGCGATTCTTCGAGCAATACACGCAGTCACACTCGCTCATGAACCCCGATGGCACACATATTGTGCTGCCCGGGGGCATTCATGGGCACACCGAAGCGCAGGGTGCTAGCCGGCTTTGGGCGATCCCGCTGGACGGGAGCGACCGCCCGCGCGAGCTTGGACAGGGGCTGTTCGCCGTCTTTGGACCGAAGAGCAAACCAGCAGACCCCTCCTGAACAAATCTGAACGGAGCATTCATGGGAATCCGCAGCACTGTCACTGGACTCATCCTTGAAGGACCCATCCGAGATATTGTCGATCAGGCCCTCGCGGCCCGGTCCTTCCTCACCGCGAGCGACCTCGCCGGCATCAAGAGCGCAGTCGATGAGCTGCGAGGCGGAGGAGGTGGAAGCGACACAAGTGCACTCGAGGCTCGCATTGCGGCGCTCGAGAGCGAACTCGCGTCGCTGAAAAAGAAGCAGTCGATGACCATGGGTGCGGTCCAGGCATCCACCGCCCAGCTGATGGGGGTCAAGACCAAGGCCGACGGCGCCGAGGCCACCGCCGCCCAGGCCAATCAGCATGCCACCAGCGCAAAAGCGACCGCCGAGGCCGCGGCGGACGGCGTCACGGGCGTCGAGGAACGCCTCGACAAGCTGATGGAGAACATGGTCGCCGGTCCGCCCGCAGCGGCTGCAGCGACGGCCAAGCCCAAGAAAAAGAAGAAGAAATCAAAGGCGGCTGCCGCATCGGCGGCGGGCTGCAAAGTGCCAGGGTGCGAGGGCTCTCATCGAGCGCGCGGCTACTGCGGAAAGCACTACCAGATGATGAAGCGCGGAACGCTCGAGACCTGAGCCCTCAGTGAATCCACTCGTCGTCTTCGGGGTCGTCATCGCGGCCCCCTTTGAGCACATGGAAGTGCGGCCCGGGGCGGTTTGATCGCTGCTGCGGCTCGTTGCTGGCACTGCGGTCGGTGAGTCGCTTGAAGCTGCGCCGCAGTCCGGCAGGCCAGGATGCAAATCGGTCGAGCTCGCCGAAGTTCATGTAGCCGAGGTAGGCCGCGAGCAAGATGATGAAGATGCTGCCGCGAGAGCCACCCCAGTACATGCCCAACACGGCCATGACCAAGCCCACGGTGTGCAGCCAGTAGCCAGTGGCGTTGGCGTTCAGGCGCTGCTTGATCAGCAGACGGAACAGCTGGCCGCCATCGAGTGGCCAGAAGGGCACGAGGTTGATGAAGCTCCACGTGACATTGGTGTAGATGAGCACGCTGGAAAAGACGCCCAGAGCCCCCGTCGGCATGAGCACCGAGTCCAATGCATAGACCATGGCCCCGAGTGCAAGTCCGGCGCCGGGCCCAGCGGCCACAACGAGCGCGTCTTCGGTGTCGCGCTCGCCGCGCTGCAAGAGCTGCAGACGAGCGGCCGGCAGGTCGGCAT
>CAYYHT010000098.1:0-14349 GCA_964471355.1 uncultured Enterobacteriaceae bacterium | reverse complement strand
CCCCGCTGGAACCTCGCTGCAGCGCGTCGACGACATGGACACCAACAAGGCCGATGACTGGACCGATGCCGACCTGAGCAGCTGGGGCGAGCTGAACCCCGGACAAAGCGCGCAGTAATTGGCCTCGGATGTCCGGTAGGGTGGCGCTCCGTTGTCACTAGGTCAGGAGGTACTGATGAGTGAATTCATGTTGTTGATGAAGGGAGACGACTCCGCCGATGCGTCGCCCGAGGAGATGCAGGGCCGCATGCAGGGCTACATGGCCTGGATGCAGAAGATGACCGGCGAGGGACGACTGGTCGCTGGCCAGCCGCTTGAGCCACGCGGGGTGCGCATCGTCGATGCCGAGACCGTCATCACCGACGGCCCCTTTCTGGAGCCGAAAGAGATCATCGGCGGGTATGTGATCGTCAAAGCGAAGGACCTCGACGAGGCGATCAACATTGCGATGGGCTGCCCGCTGCTGCACCACTGCGAGATCTTCGTCCGGCCCGTGTTCAGCATGCCTGGATGAGTGAGGGCTCCCCCGATGTGGGGGTGCTCGTCGACCACCTCTTCCGCAGCGAGTACCCGAAGCTGGTCGCCGTCCTGACGCGGCACTTTGGCTTCGAGAACCTCGCTGTGGCAGAGGATTTGGTGCAGGAGACGCTGGTGGCCGCCATGCACCACTGGTCGGTCAACGGCGTGCCCGATGTGCCCGCTGCCTGGCTGATGGCCGTCGCCAAGCGCAAGGCCTTGAACCACGTCAAGCGCACCGGCCGCAAGCAGCGGGCCCACGACCGAATCGGCCGTGAGCCCGCCGCCGAGCAGCAGGCCGAGGTCTTTTTGGAGTCGGACCTCGAGGACAGCATGCTGCGCATGATCTTTGCGTGCTGCCATCCCGACCTCGCGCCGCCGGACCGGCTGGCGTTGGTGCTCAAGATCTTGTGCGGCTTTGGCTCGGCCGAGGTGGCCCGGGCCTTGCTCATCGGCGAGGAGGCTGCGAACAAGCGCCTGTACCGGGCGCGCAAGCTCATCTCGGACGGCGGCATCGCGCTCGAGGCACCCGGTGGTGCCGAGCTCGACGGACGACTCGGTGCGGTGCTGCAGAGCCTGTACCTGCTGTACAACGAGGGCTACAGCGCGACCGGCGGCGACGAGCTCATTCGCAAGGACCTGTGCCTGGAGGCCATGCGGCTGTGTCGCCTGCTGACCCTGCGCTTTAGCCAGCCGCCCGTGCATGCGCTGATGGCGCTCATGTGCTTCCATACAGCGCGCTTCGACAGCCGGCTGGGCAATGGAGGCACAGTGGTGCTGTTCCACGAACAAGACCGTTCCACGTGGAACACCGACCTGATTCGCGCCGGAATGTGGCAGCTGTCCGAGGCTGCGCAGGGAGATGCCGTGTCGCGCTGGCACCTCGAAGCGTCGATCGCGGCCATGCACTGCACCGCCCCTTCGTACGCGCAGACAGACTGGTCGGGCATTCGTGGCATGTACCGACAGCTCAATGCGCTCCATCCCAATCCCGTGCTGCGGCTGAATGTGGCCATCATCACCGCCGAGATTGAGGGGCCGGAGGTGGCCATCAGTCAGATCGAACCGCTGCGTGGGGAGCGAAAGCTGGCGCGCTATCCGTTGTTGTACGCGACATTGGGAGAGCTGCATCGCCGTGCCGGACGGGCGGGTGATGCGTGCCTGAACCTAGAAAAGGCCCTGGCCCTCACGAGTTCATCGCGAGAGCGGGCCTTTTATCAAGAGCGACTGGCAGCGCTTAGCGCTTGACCCAGCCCGCATTCCCGGCGGCGATGGCGCCTGCATCACCAAGCCAGTTGGTGCGCATGTCGGCGTCGGCGAAGACGTAGAGCTTGCCGTCCTTGAGCTCAAACACGGTCGGGTCGGTGTGGGCGGTAAAGCCTTTGCTGGCCGCGAAACCGCAAAATCCGCCGAACTGTGGGGCGTATTTGGCGGGGTCAGCCTCGAATGCCGCCTTGTTGTCGGCGTTCGCGAATCGCCAGGTGGCGCCTTGGTAGGTGAAGGTGTTGGCCTCCGCGCCTTGTGTCGGGGTGCCGCTTTGGTAGCTGACGGCGTCGTAGCCACCGAGTGCGATGCCGTCGGTCGCGTTGACCGTTCCGTACCAGCCCCAGCCGATGGGTGAGACCTTCTTGACCTTGCTGAAGGTGCCGATTCCCAGCACGAGGAGGATGGCGATGACGGCGGCGGCGATGATGGTGAGCTTCATGGGGTGTCTCCAGTGAGTGTTCACCGGGGTGACAACGCAGGCTCATCGGGTCGGACAAATGGTCTGAAAAAGATTTCGTTCGGTCAGCGCATCGCGTCGATGAGCTTGTATACGTTCGTCCCAGGCTCATCAGGCATCCAGGAATTCCATGTGTCGAGGTCTCTCGCACGCTCCCTTGCCGCCGCGACCGAATCAGCTGGCCAGCGTTCGTCAATCGGGATCTCTGCGATCAGCTTCCCCTTGCGGGGTTTCAGCTCCTGGCAGCTTCCGTCCAAGCTTGCGTCGGGGAAATGGCAGAGGAGCCAGATTTCGAAGCAAGGATTGCTTATTGCTAGGCCGTAGTCGCGTTCCTTCGCGAACTGGGCGATGACCGGCAGTTTTGGCCATCGATCGACATCCAGCACCAGCCAGCATTCGTCCTCTTTCAGCAGGCGCGTGTCCTCTGTGAATGTGACCAGACGATCGAACACTCCTTCGGGATCACTCCGGCCGTTGTGGGGAGTGGGGATGAGGTGCAGCTTGATTCTGTTGGCTGGAATCGTTCCGTTGCGTTGCAACTGCGTGAAGTATGAGGGCTCGTCTACGGCACCTTCGGTGGCAACCACGAACACTCGGGCATCCCGGTTTTGGACCGTGCGGTCGAGCAGCTGCCCGCGTTTTGGACTCACGTCCCGTCCTGCCCGGCGAGAAGGCCCGGGTCTCCCAACGTGGGAACAGCACCAAAGCGGCCCTGCATGTACCCCTTGCTTACCTGTTCACGCAGCTGCTGCATCTGACCAGATTTGTACTCGGAGAGCGAGTAGATGGTCGACGCCCCGGTGTGGTCCTTCTGGGCGAGCCAGAAGGAATCCGCGGGCAATAGTGCTAGATCGAGCAGGCTTGTGTCGTGCGTAGTGAACAGCAGCTGGCTACCGTTCGCTGGTTCGGAGCGCAAGAACGACTCGATGAGATGTCGCGTGAGCAGCGCATGAAGGCTTCGATCGAGTTCGTCGACGACCAGCCTGAGACCGAAGGTGCCCACAAGAACAGCCCAGACGGGTGCCAGCCGCAGCAGTGCCTTCGTACCGTCGGACTCGAGCTCAAGCTCGAACGGTATTGCACTGCCATCGTCACTTTCGTGCATGAGTCGGAGTTCGAAGCGTTCGGCGGCGTCGATGGCGGCGGTTCGTTCTGATTGGTCGACGACCTCACCAGCATCGACGCGTTTCTCGATTGCGGCCAGCTCCGCGGAATCGTGGCCGAAACCAAGATGCGTCACTCCGGTGTCCGCATTTGCAAGCAGTTGGGTGGCGAAATGACGTAGTCGCCCATCCTTTGCGACAAGACGTGCGAACTCATCTGTGAGTTCGGTGTTCGGATCAATTTGTCCCAAGTGGAGGTCGAACCATGACCACACCGATTCAAGTTCGTGGACGTTGCGATCGCTAGCTTCGAACAGGAACAGCTGGTTTGGCCGCGTGCCCTGCGCGACGAATTCGACGAAAGTTGTTCGTTTCTCTGACTCGCCAATCGATGCGACGTCGAACTGCTGAAACGAGCGTTCGAACAGTGTTTCACCATCGGCGAGCAGCCATTCTTCGTGCACGAGCTCGGACGATATCTTGAACCCGTATGAGTAGCGGGTGTCGTTGATCAGGAATTCGCATTCGACGACGGAAGGCTGCACTAAATGGGTCTTTGATAGCCGAAATGGCTGGGCTCTGACCGCTTCCCCTTTCGGGGTTCCGCTCCGAATGAGCATCTTTGCCCACCAAAGTGCCTGGCACAGGTTCGATTTTCCCGAGGCGTTGGCCCCGTAGATTGCGGCTACGCGAAGGACGTCACCAACTGGCGTGCGAATGACATCGCGCTCTTTGTGCGACACGTGTGGAGCGGCCATCATGCTGAGTACGGTTCGTTCTTTGAACGAAAGCACGTTCTCGACGGCAAACTGGAGCAGCATGGGCGGAATCTAGCGCGGATATTGGCGCGGCGCATCCTCCCCACGCTGGCGGCCGTGATCTCGAGTTCGGGCTGCTGATCCGAGAAGCGATGCCCGCTCGTTGTCTCTGTTCCGGTTATCCGCGCGCCTATGGACATTCGCAACATCGCAATCATCGCGCACGTCGACCACGGCAAGACCACTCTCGTCGACGGTTTTCTGCATCAATGCCACGCTTTCCAAGAGCACGAGCAGGTTGACGATCGCGTCATGGACTCGATGGACCTCGAGCGCGAGCGCGGCATCACGATCACCTCAAAGAACACGGCCGTGGTCTACAAGGGGATGAAGATCAACATCTGCGACACCCCTGGTCACGCCGATTTTGGCGGTGAGGTCGAGCGCGTGCTCGCGATGGTCGACGGCGCCATGTTGTTGGTCGATGCCAGTGAGGGGCCGTTGCCTCAGACTCGCTTCGTGCTGCGCAAGGCGATGGAGGCGGGCCTGAAGCTGATGGTCTGCATCAACAAGATCGACCGCCACGATGCGCGCGCCGAAGAGGTGCTGCAAGAGGTGTACGACCTGTTCATCGAGCTCGACGCCGATGACGATCAGATCGACTTCCCCGTTCTGTACGCGGTTGCCCGCGACGGGTACGCCTACACCGAGCTCGAGCA
The DNA here is from genome assembly GCA_964471355.1 of uncultured Enterobacteriaceae bacterium. GTDB lineage: Bacteria > Myxococcota_A > UBA796 > UBA796 > CAYYHT01. The sequence continues at coordinate 9,530 of CAYYHT010000098.1, read as the reverse complement.
GTACAACCAAGACGCCCCCGAGGGCGACCTCAAGCCCCTGTTGGACGCCATCCTCGAGCACATTCCGGCTCCTCCTGCGGCGACGCACGACAACGGCCGGGTGATGATCACCAACCTGGACCGTGACCTGTACGTCGGACGTCTGGCGCTCGGTCGCGTCATCGAGGGTCCGCTCAAGAAGGGGGCCGCGGTCTGGTTCTCGGAAGACGGGCGCAAGAACACCCGCATCCAGCTGCTGTACACGTGGAATGGCCTGCGCCGCAAAGAGGTCGACGAGGCCCAGGTGGGCGACATCATCGCGCTTGCTGGCATCGACGGCATCACTGTCGGCGACACCGTGGCCCAGGGTGCCGAGCCTGAAGCGCTCGAGCGCGTGACCGTCGACGAGCCGACCATCGGCATGACCTTCAAGATCAACAACAGCCCCTTCAGCGGCCAGGACGGCAAGTTCGTCACCAGCCGTCAGATTCGCGAGCGCCTCGAAAAAGAGCTGATGAGCAACGTCAGTCTTCGAGTCGAGATCGGCGAATCGGCCGAGGCCTTCAAGGTCTACGGGCGTGGCGAGCTTCAGCTGGCCATCTTGATTGAACAGATGCGGCGCGAGGGCTTCGAGCTGTCGGTCAGCCGTCCCGAAGTCGTCATGAAAGAGATCGACGGCAAGATGCACGAGCCGTTCGAGATGGTCACCATGGATGTCCCCGACTTCTCAGTCGGCACCATCACGCAAAAGATGGCCGCTCGAAAGGGGCTGATGCAAGACATGATGGCTGACGGCTCGGGCCGCACCAAGATGGTCTACCGCTTGCCCAGCCGTGGCTTGATTGGCTTCCGCAGCGAGTTCCTGACCGATACCAAGGGCGAGGGCATCCTCAACGCCCTGTTCGACGGTTGGGATGTGGGCGTGGGCCTGATCATCCAGCGCCAGCGTGGTGCGCTCATCGCGGACCGGCCTGGCAAGACCACGACCTACATCCTGTTCAAGTTGCAGCCCCGCGGCGCCTTCTTCGTCAACCCCGGAGTCGAGGTCTACGAGGGCATGATTGTGGGCATCAGCACCCGCGAGAACGACCTGAATGTGGACGTGACGCGCGCCAAGCAGCTGACCAACTTCCGTACGGTGAACGCCGACGAGAAGCAGGTGCTGGCACCGCCGCTGAAGCTGACTCTCGAGACGGCGATGGACTTCATCGACGACACCGAGTGGATTGAGATCACGCCGAACTTCATTCGACTGCGCAAGCGGACTTTGAATGCCAGTCAGCGCAGCATCATCCGCCACAAGAAAAAGACCGGCTCCCGCGCCTGATTACTGACAGGTCTGCGGGAACACGCGCCAGTGGCTGTCGCCGATGGTCGCGTCGACGGCACAGCCCGATGTGGTCACCAGATCGGTGAGTCCGCCACCCAGCAGCTGCCGGCACGGTGGGTACCGACGCATGGTGCACCGCGAACCTGTCTGGGGTGTACGCCCTGAGCCAGTTCATCTCGTCGAGCCCCTGTACAGACTCCACGACCTGACCAGCTTCAACTTCAACGACATGGTCGTCAACCACGCCGACTGCCGCGCAGGCCGGTGCCGAGCGGCGCGATGAGGCGACACGGTATCGCACCCTCACCAAGGTCTACTCGCGGGAGTGGTACGAATTCGCGCTGTCTGCCGACAAGGACACGACCAAAGCCATGCTGCTTGTGCGTGTCTGCGGCAGGGACGAAGGACTACTGTGAAGGCTAGGCGCTTGCGTTCTTTGAACTACCGCGTGGCGCTGACCAGCCAGGCGGCTCCGTCCATCGAGAACGCGCTGCCATCGTGGTGATCGGCCACAAAGGCACGCACTGCGTCGAGCACCGGCTCTTTGTCCGGGGCTTGGTTCAGGGCCATCTGCACACTGCCGCGCTGGGAATAGAAGTGCACGGCGGCATCGATGTCGCCCTCGACACGCATGGGCAGCAGCAGCTGATCGATGTCGACGCCGTGGAAGCCACACGCGCCGAGCATGGTGTGCACGGTGATGGGATCGGCCAGCGAGAACGGACCGGGACCGCCTTCGGGTGCGGGAGGCGGCGGGTCGGTGATGAACTGGGCCACGCGTTCTCCGGGCTCGCTCATCCACGTGTTGTCCTGGATGGATTGCCAGCACACAAAGGTGATGCGTCCTCCAGGGGTCAGCCAGCCATGCATGTTGCGGAATGCGGCGCTGGGATCGGCAAAGAACATGACGCCAAACCGCGACAGCAGCCGATCGAAAGAGCCGGACTCGAAGGAGTGAGTCTGCGCGTCGCCCTCGATGAACTGCGCCGATGAACCGCTCTGGGTGGCGCGCTCACGGGCGCGGGCCAGCATGGGCCGGGACACATCGACACCGACCGCAGATGCCGCAAGCTCTGATGCCTGCAGGGTCAGCGCTCCGCAGCCGCAGCCGATATCGACGACTCGGTGATCGGACCGCAATTCAGCGGCCGCGATGACGCTGTTCGCGTGCGCTACGAGCATCGCGTCGAGTTGTTGTTGATCGCGCACCCAAGAGGGTCCGGCCACATCGTTCCAGTAGTCTTTGTCCATGCTGGCTCCCTAGGCGGTGGTCACACCATTGGCCACCGACCTAGCGCGTGAAGATCATCACGGTGGCGTCGGTCATTTGGGTGGTCGCGCTCCAGCCGACACCGGTGCCGACTCCATTCCAGTCCCAGCCGCTGAAGTCGCTGCACTGCGCGGGGTTGCCCTCGGGGAACCAGCCGCCGCCGCCGATGCAGGCGTGCTCTGTGTTGCAGCCGTCGTAGCGGTGTCCCGGGCACAGGGCGTGCACGGCCTGCTCGTTGTTGAACACGCGGAACTGGATGTAGCCGGGGGTCGTTTCGTTGCGTGAGTTCGGCGAGATCAAACTGTCGATCAGCGCGTTGTCGCCGATGTCATAGGTGACAGCACTGGTCGGTCCCTTGTTGCCGCAGGTCTGCCCGAAGCTGATCGGAAAGTTGTTGGCGTACATCGTGAACATCGTGCCGCCGTAGGTCTGCAGCACAGCGTCGGTGGTGTAGTAGCGAAGGAAGGCCGAGCCCGTATAGGCGGCGGCCGCGGTGCCGTCGGGAATGTGCGAGATCATCACGTCGTCGGCGTTGGTGACCCAGTAGGCCGGGTTCTTGAAGTCCGTGGTCGTGGCAGTCGCCGCAGTGCCGAAGGTGCTCTGGTTCTGCCAGTTGCCGTCACCGGCCGGATTGCCTGGCGAATTGCCGGTCGTGCTGCTCCAGCGGTCCTCGGCGTCGCACTTTGCGGCCACGTCGTCTTCGTGCACACTCGCCACCAGCGTCCATCCACCGCCATCGGTCGTCATGTCGCAGAAGGTATCAAAGGGCGCGATGCCGGTGCCCTCGCCGTCGACATCGATGGTGTAGATGCCGTCACCGATGTCCTCGCCGGCGGTGATGATCTCGTTGCAGGACAGGTGGTAGCAGTTGTTGCCCGGGAAGCGCGCGGCGTCCGTGTCGTCGCAGTCGTCGCCGCCGCAGGCATTGTCCGAGAAGCCGTCGCCATCGGCGTCGTTGTCGATGTTCCCGTCGCAGTCGTAGTCCTCGCCATCGCAGCCAATGGCGATGGTCGGTCCGTACCCGACATCGGCGTCGTTGCAGTCGGCGTCGTTCTGCACGTAGCCAGCTGGAGCCGCACAGCCGGTGAACGGGAAGGCCGGATTGCCCGCGTCATCGCCGTCAAAGTCGAGGTACCACTGGGTGGCCGAGTTGAGCGTGGGGTCGCTGTCGTCGCAGTCCCCGCCGCAACTGGCCTCGCCGTCGCCATCAACGTCAAAGCCGTTGTCGACGGTGCCGTCGCAGTCGGTGTCCGTCGTATCGCAGACCTCGGTGGCTCCCGGGTATGCGTCGTTGTCTGCGTCGTTGCAGTCGTCGTCGAGCAGCGCGAAGCCAGGGGGCTGCGAGCAGGCGTCGACCGACGTGCCGGCCCAGCCGTGGCCGTCGCCGTCGTTGTCGGCGTACCAGGTGGTCTCGTTGGTGGCGTTGTTATCGATGACCCCGTCGCAGTCCTCGTCCTCGCCGTCGCAGGTCTCGTCGGCATTCGGGTACTTCCAGAACGCCGCGTCATCGCAGTCGCCATCGCACGGGGTGAAGCCGTCGCTGTCGCCGTCGAGGCCCTCGTCGGTGGTGCCGTCGCAGTTGTTGTCGAGCAGGTCGCAGCTCTCGGCCGCGCCGGGGTAGGTCGCGCTGTTGCCGTCGTCGCAGTCGTCGGAGTTGTCGGTGAAGCCGGTGGGCTGGTCACAGGACAGCTGTGACAGGCCCGAACCATGCCCGTCGCCGTCGCCGTCGAGGTACCAAGTCGCGGCGTCCGAGGCGTCTTCGTCGGTCTCGCCGCTGCAGTCGTTGTCCAGGCTGTCGCACACCTCGGTGCCGCCTGGGTGCGCTTGGTCCGACGTGTCATTGCAGTCCGTCGATTCGCTGACGTAGCCCGTCGGTGCGCTGCACTCAAAGACCTGGGAGGGCAGCCAGCCATAGCCGTCGCCGTCGGCGTCTTGGTAGTAGGGCTCGGCGCCTGTGGCTCCGGCCTCGTCAGTGGCACCGTCGCAGTCGTTGTCGATGCCGTCGCAGGCCTCTTCTGCATCTGGGCTGACCACCGAGTTGGCATCATCGCAGTCCTGGCAGGCCGCAAAGCCGTCGCCGTCCGCGTCGGCGAATCCGACCGAGCCGTCGCAGTTGTAGTCGTTGGCGTCGGTGCAGTCGGCTTCGATGGCGCCGGGGTGGTAGTCGCTGTCGCCGTCGTTGCAGTCGGTCGAGTCCGAGGTGTAGCCGGCGGGGGCCTCGCAGTCGGTGGTGGTGACCGCGGTGCTGCCGTATCCGTCGGCGTCGGCGTCGAGGTACCAGGTGGCGGCGGCGGGCGCGTCGTTGTCGATGATGTCGTCGCAGTTCTGGTCGATGCCGTCGCAGATCTCAACGGCGTCCGGGAAGATGGTCTCGTCGTTGTCGTTGCAATCGAGGTCTGCACCCACACCGTCGAGGTCGAGGTCGACGGGCGTGTCGTCGCGGCAGCCGAATGTGAGGACGAGGGACAAGATGAGGGCATTGCGCATGGGGGTGGTCTCCGAGGGGCGCAGTATACGGGCGGTTTGCAAGGTTGCTGACCTACTTGGCCGAGTTGGACCCGCATTTGCGGTGGTGCCGTTCACGCGGTGGGGGATGCGGAGAAAAGCGCCGCGCTGACGACTGCTGAGAGCGAAGTGCGCGCGATGATCGAAGCCCGCGGACCCGAGTCCGTCGGGGACCTGACGAGCGGCGTGCTGGCCGAGTCGATCCGGTACCGCTGGTTCCCGTAGGATTGCCCCAACCCGGGGGGTCCCATGTCGTCGCCGCTGACCGTCAAGCCACGTGCCCACAAAAAGCACACGCGCCCGATGCTCATCTTCATCAGCGACATCCACCTGACCGATGAGCTCGGTCAGCCGCCGGTGCCCTGGGGAACCACCTTCGAGCGGTTCTGGGCCCGGGTCGAGACAGCCCGCGGTGAGCTGCCCGCCGAGCTGTGCATCATCGGTGACTTCATCGACATCGTGCGCTCGCCAAGCTGGCTGCGCGGGCCACACCGGCCCTACCACGACCCCAAGAATCCCGGCGTACAGGCCACCATCGACACCATCGTGGCGGCGACCATCGCGCGAGAGAAGAGTTTCTTCGACGCGATTCGCAGCAAGGTGCAGGCTGGAAAGCTCAAGATTCACTACGTGCTGGGCAACCACGATCGGTTGATGGGGCACGCTCCAAATGCGCGGCGAGCCCTGTGGACAGCGATGACCGGCGAGGACAGGGACGTTGAGTTCCCCCGCGAGATCGTGTTCGCCGACCACGATGCGGTGGCGACCCACGGGCACACCGGCGACTTCATCTGCAGCACGCGCGATGGCTCGGCACCCATCAGCGACATGTTTGGCCTCGAGCTGATTGTGCGCTTTCCCGATGCCCTGCGTGCCGAGCTTGGACACGACCTGCCCCACCTCGACGACATCGACGATGTGCGGCCGCTGTACGCGGTTCCTGCCTGGATTCGTCAGATTGGCCATGGCAAGAAGCGTCTGATGGGGCCAGTGGCCAAGGTCTGGACGAACTTGGTCGAGGAGTTCTTGGAGGTCGAGGACGTCAAGGTCTGGATGAAGAGCCAGAAGCGCGTCGCCGGCATCGATCCCGGACCCCGCCTGCAGAGCCTGCTGCACCTGTCGACCGGCCGAATCATGGCCCACGCTGCCGACAAGCGCCTGTCCAAGCTGTTCGGCCTGTTCCAAGGCGTGTTCGACGGTGCGTTCCAAGAGCGCGCCATCTACAAGCTCGAGCACCCCGACTACAAAGGCCTTCGCTACGTGCTCAACGGCCACTCCCACTTCTCGAGCATGACCCCGCTAGGCACGGTCAACGGCAAGCCCACCTGCTACTTCAACAGCGGCACCTGGCGCACCGTGCATCGCATCGGAACCCACGCGAGCGGCCGACCGACGTTCATGCCCATGCACTCGATGTGCTACATCGTCTTCTTCCCCGGCGATGAGCCGATGGGGCGGGACTTCGAGTGGTGGCAGGGCGCGATGGTGGCCCAGGAACCCGAGCCGCAGCACTAGAAACCGAGGATTCGCCAGCCGACTCGGTCGGACAGCACGCCGCCACCGAAGCCGCGAGAGGCGACCCCCATCCAGATGGCGCGGTCATCGACGTATAGGCCGGCCCACAGCGGAGATTGGGGTTCGAGGTCCGAGCCGACGAAGGGCACGATCTCCTCGGTGAGGGTGCCGGTCGGGTCGCCATAGGCGTAGAGCACGTCGCGCACGCCGTCCCCGGTGACATCCGCGACGACTGCGAGCACATGCAGAGTTCCCGAGCGCATGCGGGCGTCGGCGCTGCGCACGTCGTGGGTGTCGAGCACGGTCACTTCGGTGGTGGCGTCGCGGTAGTAGACGCCCTGGGTGCCCATCGACACGACCAGCTCACCATCGCGGATGTGCATGTCGTTGGCGGTGGGGAAGGTCCAGCGCGCTGCTTCTGGGGTCAGGCTGCCGGCGGCGAGGTCGACCACAAAGGCGCGGTGCCCCCAGCCCCCGGACCAGACGTTGGCGTGCAGGACGCCGCTGCTGTCGTACTCGAGGCCGCAGTAGGTGCCCCCGTTGGCGCCCCCTGAGAGTGAGGCGCGGTGCCCAGCCGAGTCCATGATCGCGAGCAGGGTGGGGCTGCAGCCAAGTGCGACGGCATTGCCGGCGGTGGTGCGTGTCGCGTCGATGAAGCGCAGGGCTTGGTTGGCACCGAAGTTCTCGCCGTAGGTCTCGTAGTCGAGGACGTGGGCGACTTCGCCCGGGGTCATCTCGTACTCGGCCAAGTTGAAGGTGACCGTCGCGCCGTTGAAGGTCTGTCCCGCCTTGGCCAAGAAGTCGGACTCTTGGTGGGTGCCAAACGGCGTGCCGTCCGACGAACCCTGGCTCTCGACGCCCATGTGGGCCACTTGAGAGCCGCCGTCATTCATCATGATCAGCGTCATGGGCCCGCTGTCAGCGCCGCCTCCGCCCGCGTTGGTCTGGTACTCCTGCCGCTTGGGACCGGTCGAGAGCATGACCCGCTCGCCGCTGCCCAACAACTCGATGCGGTCGGCATCGTCGAAGCGCCAGGTGCGTCCGCCTCGGTCGTGCTCTGCCTTCCAGCCGACGCCCCACAGCCACGCCGCATCGTCGCCGTCGTCGCCGCAGTTCTGGTCGATGCCATCGCCCATGATTTCCAGGGCGCGCGGTGAGATCGAGGCGTCGGTGTCGTCGCAGTCGATCTCGGTGTAGTCCCACAGGTCTGGGTGGTAGCCGTCGCCGTCCTGGTCTCGGTCCTGGGTGTTGTTGTCGCAGTCGTTGTCCAAGTCGTCGTAGTAGATCTCAGCGGCGCCCGGATTGATGGTCGCGTCGTTGTCGCGGCAGTCGTCGGCCAGCACGTACCCGTCGCCATCGAGGTCGTCGTCGAGAGTCAGCGCATCACAGTCCTCGTCCACACCGTTGTAAGTGACCTCGTCGGCGTCTGGATTGATCGCACTGTCCCCGTCATTGCAGTCGGCCTGATTGGCGACGGTGCCGGCCTTTTGCAGGCATGACGGCACCGGTGACGCGGGATCGCCGTAGGTGTCCTCGTCGATGTCGCTGTACCAGACCGGCGCGTCCACAGCGCTGTCTTCGTCGACCGTTCCATCGCAGTTGTCGTCGTTGATGCCATCGCAGAGCTCGTCGGCACCGGGAAAGATGGTGACCGAGCCGTCGTTGCAGTCGAGTCCGCCCGAGCCCACCGATGCGTAGCCGTCCTGGTCGCCGTCAATTCCGTCGAGTCCGTCGCAGTTCTGGTCCAGGCCGTCGTCTGCGAGGTCAGGTGCTGCGGGATTGATGCCCGGGATGGTGTCGTCGCAGTCCTGCCCTCCGCTTGCTTGAGCCGCGTAGCCGTCTTCGTCCGCATCGAGGCCATCGATGCCGTCGCAGCTCTGGTCGATGCCGTCACCCAGCGTGTCGTCCGCACCTGGGTAGGTGTCGCCGTCGGTGTCGTCGCAGTCGTCGCCCCCGCCCGCTTGAGATGCCCAGCCGTCCCCGTCCCCGTCCACACCATCGATGCCGTCGCAGTTGTTGTCGACGCCATCGTCGGTCAGGTCGCCGGCCGCGGGAAAGGTGGACGCGGTGTCGTCGTCACAGTCATCGCCACCGCTGGCGGTCGAGGCGAAGCCGTCCGCATCGAGGTCCACGCCGTCTGCGCCATCGCAGTCATTGTCGATGCCGTCGCCCACGGTGTCTGGGGTTCCGGGCAGCACGCTCGCATCGGTGTCGTCGCAGTCGGTGCCGCCGCTGGCCACGTTCGGGTCCCCATCGCCGTCCATGTCAGTGCCGTCGGTTCCGTCGCAGTTCTGGTCGATGCCGTCGCCCGCGATGTCCGTCTCGGCCGGGTTGATGGCGGGGATGCCGTCGTCGCAGTCCCCTTCGTCGGTGCTGAAGCCGTCGCCGTCCGCGTCTTGGACAGGCTCGATGTCTGTGTCAGTGTCGACGGGCTGGCTGACGGGACAGCCGGTCAGCAGGCCCAAGGCGGTGAGTGTGGCGAACAGGCGCATGGGTACTCCGCTGATTGGCGTTGGTCCTATATAATCGCCTTGTGGATGTTCGGCATGGTGGCGAGTCCTACAGGAAGGTCTGCGGCTCGGGTCCGCAGCCGCTGGCGAACCAAGTATCGGAGCTCACATTGCCCAGATGGAGCACGTAGGAGCAGAGCTGCCCCCGTTCCTCTTGGTTGCAGTCGTCCCACATGCGGTGGGCGTACAGGCGCACGGCGGCCCGGCTTTGGTGCAATGCAGCCACGGTCGTGGTGGTGCGGTTTGTTGTGCAGCGCTCCCAGTCGCGGGTCCATCGGCTGGCCATGAGGGTGACCACCAGGCCCTGTGCTTCTTGTCGACGCGCTGGTCGAATGCGCTTGGTCCAGCTGTCGGAGTTGTCGAGTGGCGATTGCACCGACTGCAGTGAGGTCTCGTAGTACTTCGGATAGCCAGACAGGCA
>CAYYHT010000097.1:0-14369 GCA_964471355.1 uncultured Enterobacteriaceae bacterium | reverse complement strand
GTCGGGCTGCTCGCCGGCCGCTTCAACGGGCTCGGGTGCGGCGGCTTGGTCCTCTGGAGCGGGCTCCGGCTCAGCTTGAACCTCTGGCTCGGGAGCAGCTTGAACCTCTGGCTCTGGCTCTGGGGCGGCTTCGGCCTGTGGTTCTGACGCGACTTCGGCCTGAGCTTCTGGCGCAGCGTCGGCCGCTTCGGCAGGGGCCTCTGGGGCTTGGTCGGGCTCAGTGGCAGCCGCGGTCGCTTCGACCTGCTCTTCGGCAGCGGGGTCGGGCGCGACGACGTCAGCTGGCGCCTCGTCCGTCTCAGACGGAGTGGGCGCTGGCTTTGCTGGCGTTGGGGCGGCCGGGCCGCCTCCGAATAGACTGCGACGCTTACGCGCCATGGAAATCCCCTGACCTGTTGTGAGGGCCGTGCAGGGGCAACCTTACCAGAGCGCGGCGAGTGAAGGTGGCTCGGCGCCGCCGCTGACAAACTGACCCAGCGTGTCTGAAGAGGCTGCATTGATGGAGATCTGTGCGCCCTGCACTGCGGCGAAGGTCTGCACATGTCCGTCCTGCATGAGCAGGCCCACGGCCTGTTCAAGCAACAACTGATCTTCGGCACCCAGGCCGCGCCACAGGTTGTCCAGACGGGTGGTGCTGTCGCCGACGGCGCCGTTGTCGATCAACAGCTTGACGGCTCCACGCACCCGACCGCGCTTGGGATTCGCGTCGGCAGGCGGTGCATTGTCGGTCCACCAGTGCGCAATGCCCGAGTATTCCTTGAGCTGCGCGATGATCTCGGCGTTGAAGTTCAGGCTCTCGGGGACCGCGTCGGCGGCAACCAACAGTCGAACGACCTCGAACGGATCGACGCCCAGTTCTTTGGCGACGTCAGAGAGGCCCTTGGGCTGCAGTTCACTAAGCATTGGTCATCTCCTGGGGAGCTGCTGCCTCGTCCTCTTCGGGCGGGAGCAGGTTGTCGACGAGAGAGTAGTGGCCTTTGGCCTGTACCTTCGCGGCGTTGAGTTCAGGTGCGTCGCCCAGGATCTGGTCGAGAGCAGTTTGAAGTGCGGACTGAATGGGACCGGGGTCGCCACCGGGAAGCTCCAACTCGACGGCGAGCAGGCCTTGGTGGCCGCCGTACATCGCTTGGGCGGTGGGGAAGCCGATGCTCTTGCAGGCTTGGTAGACGGCCTGCATGGCGCGTGCGGCCAGCGCAGTCTGGAGGTCGTCCTGGCGGTTGGACCAGTCCATCTTGACCGAGTCGGCGACAGGCAGAACGACCATGATGATCTCGGCCTGGCCTTCGGGCGCATCGACGCCGAACACGACATCAATGGTGATGGAGTCACCCTCGACGCTTGCCGGACCGGTGTCTGCATCGGCGAGCCTTGCTTTGAGCTTTTCAGTGACGCCGACGTGGTGCTGTTCAATGACGCCGCGGTACGAGGCGGGCAGACCAGCGAGCGTAGGCTCGACGGTGGTCTTGAACTGCTCGTACTCGTCCATCAGCGCTTTGGTCTCGGGGTCCGAGATGGCGGCTGCGATGGTCGCGCGTCGGGCATTCTCGGCGGCGAGCACCGTGGCGCCGCGCTCGGCGAGGGTGGCAGCTTGGGACGTGAGCGCCCCAAAGATGCCACCGTAGATTTGCGCGCCTTCGCCGTCGCCCACCGAGGACTGCTTCGCGAGAAGCTCTCCACGGAACTTGGCGAGGCCTTCCATCTGCTGCTGCAGATTGGAAATCGCGGTGGTGAGACTGCCGATCTCTTGATCGACCTCGGCAATCTCGGTCTGTACTTTGGATTCTTGCTCTGCTCGCCATTTGGCCACGGTTTCCATGGCATTGGCTACAGAGTGGAGGCCACTGGCGTCACTCATGGTGTTCAACTCCCTTCCGGCTGTGGACCATAGCAGCGGTGATTCAGATCGGGAAATATCTAGGGCCGGATCTTCTGAATTCGCTGTGGATCAGCCCTCGCAAGCGCCCCACAAACCGCGGTCGTACGCCTCTGCCTCGTCCTGCGCTTGGTCAAACGCGTCTTGGAGGCGCAGGGTTCCAAAGATTTCTTCGTCGAAGACCTTTGAATACCCCTGCCGAACCATCCAGGTATTGACCAACACATAGGTCTCGCCCTCAAACGGGCGAGTCTCGCTGTCGACTTCGGTGAGCAGGCCACTCGAGAGCGGAAGCCACACATAGGCAAGGGTGCGGAAGTACAAGCCCTGACAGTCCTGGTCGAAGCTCAGCAGGATTTCTTGATCGGCCACGAGGGCCTCGAGGGCGTCGGTCGCCTCGTACCCGTAGCAATCGGCCGGGTTGGGCTCGTGGGCGATCTCGGGCGCATCGAGACCCAATATGCGCACGCGCTCGGCGGGCTCGCCGCAGCTGCCAATGTCGAAGGTGTCGCCGTCGAGCACGCATGCGGCAGTGGTCAGGTACGGATCTGCGCAAGTGGGCACCGAGGCCGTGATGGGCACGTCTTCGAACCCGCTTGGGGGCGGGCTGAAGTCGGGTGTCTCGGGGGTGTAGCAGCCCGCGACGAGACACAGAGCGATGGTGAGGTGGCGGCGCATGATTGGCGCACAGTGTATACGAGCGTCCGTGCTAGCGCTCCTCCCGCTTCTGTTCGCATGCGTCTCGCCTGACGAGCCGCAGACACCGCGCCCCAACCCGCCCATTCCGAGCTTGGAGCTGGGTTCTCCATGGCATGTGGCGCACACCGACGAAAATGGGCTGAATCTTCAGCTGGCCAACTCTCCCGATGGGGTGCGCATCACGCTGGGCACCGATGAGCGCGGGCGGGTTCCCGGCATCTCGCCCATCCGCGCGGGCAAGACGCTGGAAGTGAGCGACGGCGGGCGCTTGTGGCCGCTCGTGGCGGTGCCCTTTCCAGACAGACGGCTTTCACAGGTCGAAGTATTGGTGCAAGGCGTCGATCTGGTGGTGCGCTTCTTTGGTCCGGCGCTCGCGGCAGTGTCGGACCATCCCGAGGCCGATGAGCGACCCATCCTGACGCAGATTCGCATTCGGCCTAGGCAGGACACGTGGCGCATCGCGGTTGAAGGGGTCACCACCTGGAGCCTTCCGGGCAGACAGCTGACCGCTCGGCCCAAAGTCGGGCGTGGCTGGATGGTCGAATCGGACTGGGGCAGCTTTGCGCTCGAGACCCGCGCCCCCGCCTATGGAAGTGCGCTGGGCGCACGCTGGTGGCTCGATAGCAAGGCGAGCATCGACGAATTCCAGCCCTACGCCAAGACGGCGACGACGTGGACTCCTAGCCCTTGACTCCGCCGGCCGTCAGGCCTTCTACCAGCTGCTTTTGCAACAGGAAGAACAGCAACATCACGGGCAGGCTGACCAGGATGGCTCCGGCTGCAAAGTGCCCCCAGGCCGCGTCGAAATCGCCGACATAGGACTGCAACACCACGGGCAGCGTGTAGGACTGCTCGTTGGTCATCAGCGTGGCGGCCAAGATGAACTCGTTCCAGGCGGTCATGAAGCTGAACAGTCCGGTGACGGCCAGCGCGGGGCGTGCGAGCGGCAGGATGACCCAAAAGAAGGTCTGCATGCGGGTGCACCCGTCCAGCAACGCGGCTTCTTCGAGCTCTCTGGGGATGGTGTCGAAGTAGCCCTTGAGCGTCCACACGCTGAACGGCACCGATGTTGTCGCATAGACCAGGACGAGTCCGCCGAGCTGGTTGAGCATGCCGAGCTTGGACAGCAGGATGTAGAGCGGGATGAGCATCACCACGCCCGGGAACATCTGCGTGACCAGAAACGCGCTCATGCTCCGGTCCTTGCCGGGAAAGTCCCACCGCGACAGCGCATAGGCGGCGATCGTGGACAGGGCCAAGCCCACAGCTGCCGTGGCCAGGCTGACAATCAGCGAGTTGCCCAGCTGCCGGAAGAACAGCAGATTGCTGGTCTTGGGGTCGCCCAGGCCCATCACCTCTTTGAAGTTGTTGAGGGTCATGTTGGCGGGGTCGGGGAAAGGCCACGGATCGGCGCTGAATCCCGATGCATCGGTCAGCGCCATCTTGATGACCCACAGCACGGGGTACAGCGTCGCCATCGTGAAGACGAGCAAGAACAGGTGTGTGGCCACGACCTGAGCGGTTCCTGGCTGACGGCCGACCTTGCTCAAATGACAGCCTTGCCAACGAGGCGGTTGGCGCCGCGGCTGTATGCCAGCAGCACGAAGAAGATCAGCACCGCGTAGGCAGCCGCGTAGCCGTACCGATTATTCCGCTGAAACGCCCACTTGTAGGCTTCTGAGATCAAGATCTCGGTGCCACCGTCGGGCTCGCCGGCACTGACGAGGTAGATGATGTTGAACATGTTGAAGGTCCACACGGACCCCAAGATGATGGCGGGCAGCAGGGCCGGCTTGAGCAGCGGCCACACGACGTGTCTGAAGCGGAAGAAGTAGCTGGCCCCGTCCACTTCGGCGGCCTCTTCGAGCTCGCGTGGAATGGACTGCAGCGCGCCGAGTGTCACCACCATCATGAACGGGAAGCCCAGCCAGGTATTGGTGATGAGGTTGGCGCAGAAGCTGGTCGCAAACTGGCCGAACCAGTCGATCTCGACGTTCGCGCCCGCAAACACACCGAGCAATGCATTCACAGCGCCGTACTGCGCGTTGAACATGCCCTTCCAGATCAGCGCGGTGATGTAGTTGGGAACAGCCCACGGGATGATCAGCAGCGCCCGCCACATGCCGCGCATGCGAATCCAGGGCTCGCGCAGGATGAGTGCCAGAGCCACCCCGATGCCGACATGCAGGATGAGGTTGGTGAACGTCCACAGCACCGTGACCACGAGGGTGTAGTAGAAGCTCATGGGTGAGGTGATGGGCCAGTCGCGCGACAGCAGGATGTCGAAGAAGTTCTTGAAGCCCACAAAGGTGTATTCGCCGGCGTCATGGGCGAACAGGGACACCGCGGCCCCGGTCATGAAGGGCACGACGACCAGCAGCACCATGGCGAAGGCAGACGGAAGCACCCAGGCGTAGTCCCAGCGGTGGTCCCACACCCGCTTGCGCTCGTAGGGATCGAGCATTGGGTAGAACGAGAACGCCGCGCCGCCCAGCAGAGTGAACAGGGCCAGAATGATGTACGGGACCGGGTTCGCCGGTTCGGGGGGCGGTCGAGTGATGTTGTTGTAGTAGGCCTGGGCCTCGGCACCGCCGGCTTCGGGAGAGATGAGGCCTCGGTTGACCCGCCGCAGCGCCCAGTTTTGAGCCTCGAAGACCATGTTCACGTTGGGGTCTGCGGGCATCGCGATGGCGGTCTGGGCTTGGGATGCCAGCGCCGTGAGAATGGGGTCCTGCGACGTGATGGCGGCCCAGCTGACCGCCTGTTTGCCTGTCTCTTGGCGAATTCGGGCGCCCTGTGGACCTGCCAGAAAGGCCATGAACTCCTTGGCCACTTCGGGCTCGTTGGCGTGGTTCGCCAGGAACACGCCGTCGACGCCCAGGAACGGCTGCGCAGGCAGGCCCGTGCTGGACACGGTGGGCAGTGGTGCGGCGGCAATCGGTCGCTCCAAGCCGCCCACAAACCATGGCCCACTGATGACGAACGCCGCCTTGCCGTCGTTGTACAGCGCGGTCATCAGGGAGTAGCTGGTGCGCTTGGGCACAACGCGGTCGACGACGGTCAGCTGGTGGGCGAATCGCAGGCTGGCGACATGGGCGTCGCTGTCCAGATGCACGCTGCCATCGGCGTCATAGGGCGATGCGCCGAAGCCATGCATCCACGCAGCGTGGGAGTAGGCGGTCGATGCTTCGTACACGAGTCCGTAGGAGCCATCACCGGTGTGTTTGCGCGCCATGGACAGCAGCTCGTCTGTCGTTGTGGGCGGCGTGCTGATCTTCTCGGGATCGTAGAACAGCATCACGGACTTGTAGGCCAGCGGCAGGCCCCAGGCGGTGCCTTCGTATTCCAGTGCGCTGATCGTCGACGGAAGGTGCCCAGTCATGGGAATGCCCACAGGGGTGACGAGCCCCATGGTGGTCCACTTGCCGAGCTTGTCGTGTGGAGCGATCAGCAGGTCGGGGCCGTTGTTCTGCGGAATCGCGGCCTCGACCTTCTTGTTGTAGGCGTCGTACGGGGTCGCGTTGACAATCACCGTGTGTCCGGTGCGCTTGGACCACTCGGCTGCCACTTCCTTGAGGGAGGTCTCTTCGACGTCCCGCCAGGCGTGCCAGATCACGATCTCGGCCGCCTGTGCAGGCAGAGCGAGGCCGAGAGCGATCACAAACAGCGCCAGCTGCAGAGCGCGCAGTGTCACAGGCGATTTCCCGTGGTCGGGTCGAATCGATGGACGACATCGAAGCGCAGTGTGATCTCGTCTCCTGGACTGACTGTGACCGGCTCTTTGACCTGGGCGACGAAGGGCTGCCCGTTCAGGTCGCAGTGCAGCAGCGCCTCGGCTCCCATGGACTCGATGACGTCCACCCGCGCCATGTGATCGCCGGTGCCCACCGTGACATCGGTGGGTCTGACTCCGATGGTGACCGAGTCTTCTCGCAACAGATTCATGCTGGGGGAGCCGATGAATTGGGCGACGAAGGTGTTTGCCGGGGTGTCGAAGAGCTCGCGAGGGCTTCCGAACTGCTGCACCACGCCGGCCTCGAGCACCAAGATGCGGTCAGCCAAGGTGAGCGCCTCGACCTGATCGTGCTTGACATGCACGATGCTGGTCCCCAGGCGCCTGTGCAGTCGCTTGAGCTCGACGCGCATGTGGTGTCGCAGGGCGGCGTCGAGGTTCGATAGCGGCTCGTCGAACAGGAACACGGCCGGGTTGCGCACAATCGCTCTGCCCATGGCCACCCGCTGGCGCTGGCCACCTGAGAGCTGGCCTGGCAGGCGGTCCAGCAGCTCAACCAGATCGAGCATCTCTGCGGCGTTGGCGACCGCCGCATCGATCTCGGGCTGCGGCCGTTTCGCGACTCTCAGTGCAAAGCCCATATTCCCGGCCACGGTCATGTGGGGGTACAGCGCGTAGCTCTGAAAGACCATCGCCACATTGCGATCACGGGGGTGGGTGTCGTTGACCCGCTTACCGTCGATCAGCAGCTCTCCGTCCGTGATCTCTTCAAGCCCGGCGATGCACCGCAGCAGGGTCGACTTGCCGCATCCTGACGGTCCCACCAGAACGAGGTATTCGCCGTCACCGCTGGCGAGATCGACGCCCTTGAGAACCTCGACGTCACCGTAACTCTTGCGCAGTCCGCGCATTTCCAGGGTGGCCATTCGGCCCGATTAGCCTCCCGTCGCCTGCCAGGCCAGAAGCACGAGTCCGAGCACCAGCATGCCCAGCAGCATGCCCAGCGCGACCGCTCTGTACAGGCCCGTCCGGGGGCTCTGGAGGGTGGGTGCGGTGTTCTCGTCCGTCCGCATTTGGGACATGCGCCGACGCATCGGAGGCTGGGTGAATGCATCGCCGTCAATGGGAGGGGCCGGGGTGATTCCTGGCGGCGTGCGGTGCCGAGGTGCTGTGGTCTCGTCTTCGTCCCACTCTGCGGCAACCACTTGTCCAGCCACCACGCGTCCAGGTGAGTACATGTTCGGCTGCGTGGTTTCGTCCGTGGTCTCGCTGAAGCGGCGCGAAGGCTCGCCTGTGGGCTCGTCCCGAAAGCGCATGTTCGGGTTCGTGGGCTCTTCGGACAGGTTCATATAGGGCGTGTCAGGCTCGTCGCCGATCCGCATGCTTGGCTCGGTCGCTTCGTCGCGGAGCGATGCAATTCTGCTCGTTGGGTCATAGTTGATGCGCGGCATGGTGGTGGCTGCCATCGCCTCGCTGGCCCAGTGCTTGCGGTCCTCCTTGACCTTTTCGGTGTCCCAGTCGTTTCCACGGAGCTCGAGGCCGCGGACGACTCGGCTGTTTCCATGGGACGAACCGAGCGCCTCGAGCAGCTCCATGCAGTTGGCGTAGCGCTTGTCCCGATCCACCTCGAGACAGGTGTCGATGACTCGGCAGATTCGGTCCTCGAGAGTTGGAATGTAGTCCCGTGGATCGAGGCGTTTGCCGTCCACCACCGCATTGAGGACGGTGAGTACATCGCGCCCTTCAAAGGAGCGCTCGCCGCCACAGACAAGCTCGAACAGGATGCAGCCCAGAGAGAACACGTCGGCGCGTTGATCGACGTTCTTTGCATCGCGAATCTGTTCGGGCGCCATGTAGTAGGGCGTGCCCATGGCCACATTGCTGTGGGTGTCGGCGGGGCCCGCGGCCGCGGTTGCGATCTTGGCAATGCCGAAGTCGCACACCTTGGGCACAAAACCCGCCGCCGTCGGTCCGAGCAGCACATTGCTTGGCTTGAGGTCTCGGTGCACCAGCCCGGCGTGGTGGGCCTGGGCGACGCCCTCGACGATGGACCGAAACAGGGACTCGGCTTCTTCGAGGGTCGGCTGGTACAGCTGCAGCCATCGGTCGAGGGTTGGCCCGTCGACGTACTCCATGAGCAGGGCTGTGGAGCCCATGACGTCCAACAAGTCGTGCACAGCAACGACATTGGGATGGGACAAGCCCGCCTGGTATCGGCCCTCGCGTACCAATCGATCGCGGATGTCGGAGCGAGCGGTGGTCAGCAGCTTGAGAGCGAAGACACTGTTGAGCTCAATGTGGCGCACTCGGTATACCACCGCCATGCCGCCTTGCCCGATGTAGGACTCGACGATGTATTTTCCGATGCGTTGGCCGCGTGGCAGCAAGTGAGGGGGGCTCTCGGGGCTAGAAGGTCTGAATGCCGACGCCACCAATCCAATAGGCACCGACGACCTGGCTCAAGGCGTTGTTGTGGGGCAGGGTGCCGACGGGCTCGCGCACTCGCACGACGTGCATCCAGATCTGTCCGCCACCGTTCCATCCGCTCCAGACTGCGCTGGACAACTGGAAGCTGCCGTCGTCCTCGACCACGCAGGTGACGATGTCTTGGACTTCTGGTGTGCCAAAGAAGGGGTCGTCATAGCGTTCGATCCACAGCCCGATCCAGTCGCCTTTTGTGGACTCGCTGGTGCTCCACTGGAACTGGATGTTCTGGCTCATGACGGGGATGTCGCCGACGCTAGACCAGCCCAGATTGGGAGTGGAGACGGTGAATGCGCTAGGCAGCTCAACGATATTTTCGATGGTGAGATCTGCTGGCCAGCCGTCGCCCGACAAGGGACCCAGGTCGTAGCTGGCGCCGTCGATGAAGTCCCCAGAACTCAACGACGCCTGGAATCGCTCGTCGTCCGGCCGATACAGCAGCGACAGTGAGTCGTCCGAACCCGAGCGGAGCAAGTCGACCGATGACAGCTGGAGGTTCAGCGGAGTCACCGTCGAGCCTGACTCGTTGCTCTTGCACGTGTCCATAGTGCCCGTGTGAAACACCTGAACGGCGTACGTCGTGTCTAGCGGGACGATGGGCATGACCCACACCGAGCCGCGGTCGTCGATGGGCGAGAAGTTCAGGTCAAAGCCCGGGTACTCGGTCCACGAATAGGAGCCAATGGCCCCGGCCTTGCCCGTCGCATCGGCGTAGTAGCGGAACGCGCTGGAGGTGGTCTCGATGCGGCCTGCGTTCTCGACGCGAAGGTCCGTCCAGCCTTCGTTGCCTGCAGGCGTGATGACGGTGATTTCATCGCCCACGACGCTGGTGACTGTGGCGGCCACGCCCCCAAAGCGCACGTCGACGTCCGGTGCGCTGCCCGCCAGCGGACCCGCGGTGATGATGACCTCGGAACCGCCCAGCGTGGAGCCCCATTCGGGGTCGATGTCCGAGACTTCGAGCGGGTCGAGCGGTGGCGTGGACGTGTCGGTATCGACGGGTTCGTCTGGCAGTGGCAGTTTCTCGCTGACCTCTTCGGTCGACAGCCAGCACCCCGTCGTGATCAGCATCACGACGGCAATGGACGGGATTTGGAGGCTTGGTTTCACCATCTCTTGGTTAGCACGAGCATCCCGCCATCCGCAGTCGGCGATGGCAATACGAACAAACCGGTGCCCGCCACTGCGATGCCGGCTCCTAGACTGACGTAGCCAATGCGGTACATGCCGCGAATCTTTTTGGCGTCATCGACGATGGTCTTTCGGCGCTCTTCGGCGTAGCAGATCTCGCCCACCTCACACTCGTTGAACACGGGTCGATTGTAGGTGTCCTGCAGAAACGACTGCTCCCACGTCCAGGCGATGCCAACAGCCGCGGTGCCGCCTGCAGCGGCCAGCCCTCCGACGACAACCACGGGCACCTTGAGGTTGAGTGGCTTGGGGTCCTTCTTGGGTTTTGGGTCCTTGGGCGGCTTGGGGTCGATCGGGTCTTTGGGGTCCTTTGGATCCTTGGGGTCGGTCGGGTCCTTGGGGTCCTTGGGGTCCTTTGGGTCGGCCACCGGGGTCTCGCCACCGGTCATGAGCACCAAGTCGGTGGACAGGTCCTGGACGCCAGAGGCGAAGGTTCCATCGGCGTTCTTGGTCTGAATGAGGTGCTCGCCGGCAAGGGCTTGGATCGAGTTGCCAGCCTCGATGATGCGGCCGTCCAGCCAAGCGCCTCCCGCACCCTCCATGCGGATCTCGATCATCGTGTCCGACAGGCGAGTGGCCCAGGTGTTGTGAAGGTCGAGCAGCTCGGGACCCAGGTCGTCGGACGGTGCGGCCTTGGGATCGACGGTCACGGCGCGAATGGTCGCGTAGACCGCTCCCTTGCGATCTTCCTGAGTCAGTGAGACCAGCGCGTCCAGGCGGTAGACAGCGAGCAGGCCC
This sequence comes from uncultured Enterobacteriaceae bacterium, assembly GCA_964471355.1. Taxonomy (GTDB): domain Bacteria; phylum Myxococcota_A; class UBA796; order UBA796; genus CAYYHT01. Next base: position 3,651 of record CAYYHT010000097.1, on the reverse strand, counting down.
TCAGTGGACACCACGTCCTGCTGGCAGGCGAGCGCATCATTTGCGTCGGCCAGGATCTGCTTGGACTGCTCGAGCTCTGCGTCGTTGAACGCATCCCACGCCGAGGCGGTGAGCTCTGGAATCTCTTTGCAGGGTTCCGCGAAAGCGGTGGTAGCGAGCCACCACAGCAGCATGCAGGTTCTCCGAGTCGTGGTGGCCAGTTAACCCCAAAACGCGGAAAAATGCATCTGCGAACGGATCTTAGGGGCAACTCCCCTTGTGCATTTCCGAGTAGTCGAAGGCGAAACACCACTTGTTGGTGCCGCCTCGAACCACCACGATGTCGAAGCTGCCGACCTTGTCGCTGCTGCGAACCTCGACCTTGTGTTTTCCGGGCTTCAGCTCGAGTTTGGCCGGAGTTCGTCCCTTGTCGATACCGTCGATCGTCACCTTTGCGGTCGGCGGTTTGCTCAGGATTTTTGCGGTCACCGGACCGCTTGGAGGAGGAGGGCGGCGGATGGTTGTGCCGGCGTCGGGAATCGGAACCTTGGTGGGGTGAACTGGCGCGGGAATTGGGTCGGGCGGGTGGGCCTTCTTTTGCACCGGCGGGTCATCAGGCGGGTCGTCGGCGGGCGTCTCGACCACAGTGGGAGGCGCGTCGTGGGGGGGAGTCTCGGCCGGTGGCGGCCTGACGGGCGTCTCGACGGTCGGCATCTCCGAGTCGGCCTGAACCGGAGGGCCTCCCCCAACCACCTGCGTCACATAGGTGACAAGGATGCCGCCTCCTGCGAACGACAGCACACCGAACATCAGCACCGCGATGATCGCCCAGCTGACGATGCCCATGCTGCCTTGCTGAACCACCTCCATCTCGGCCGTCGGCGGAATGTGATCGCCCTCGACAATGGTGTCCATGTCCGACTCGCGGGGAACGATGGAGTTGCCGATCGGTCCATAGAGCGGGTCAAGTTCGGGCTGCACACCGTCTTGCAGGATGGTGTCGTCGACGTTTCGGTAGTTCTGGAGCTTGGCCACCACCCGGCCTACGTCATCGTCGTCCCCGTGTGACGTCGTTGCGTCGGACTTGCTGGCGAGGGCGACGACCATCTCGGGTGCGTTGGGATTGGCGGGGCGCGCGGTCTCGATGGTCGGCGGATCTTCTTCGAACGGCTGCTCGTCGTCGGTGACTTCCCACGTGCGCTCACCCTTGAGGACGGACAGCAGCGTGTCGCAGTCGGGGATGCGCTTGTCGCGGTCCATGGTGAGTGCACCGCGAATGGCCTCGTCGATGCGAGGGGGCAGATCGGGCTTGAGCTCAAGGGGCGGGGTGTAGTCGCCGCTCATGATCGAGTTGTAGATGCGGATGGCATCGTCGCCGGGGAAGGCGCGCTGCCCGACGGTCAGCTCGTAGAGGATGCAGCCCATGCTGAAGATGTCGGCGCGCTTGTCGACGTTGCTCGCGTCGCGAATCTGCTCGGCGGCCATGTAGGCCGGCGTGCCCATGGCTACGCCGGCGCGGGTCTTGTTGCGTCCGGAGTCTTCGCCGCCCTCGATGATCAGCTTGGCCAAGCCAAAGTCAGTGACCTTGGGCACAAAGCCCTCGTCGGTCTTTTTGAGCAGGACGTTCGCCGGCTTCATGTCCCGGTGAATGATGCCCATGTCATGAGCGGCCTTGACCCCGTTGACCATGCCGACGAACAGCAGCTCGGCGGCCTCGAGAGGCAGCTTGAACTCGCGCATCGCCTTTTGGAGGGACGGGCCGGCGATGTACTCCATGAGCAGGCCGGGCTGCCCGTTGACCTCGAGCACGTCGCTGACCACCACCACATTGGGATGGCGCAGGGTCGCCTGGACCTTGCCCTCTTGCAGCATGCGCTCGCGAATGACCTCGCTGACCACAGACAGCACTTTTAGCGCGTGAAACGTACCCAGTGACTGGTGCTTCACACGATAGACAATCGCCGTGCCCCCCGTCCCAATGACGGAGTCCATGACATAGCGATCGATTTTCTGGCCGACTTTGAGCAAGCGGTCTCTCGGGCGCAGTTTAGCGGAGAACGGGACCTCTGCGCGCCTCTGTGGTTCCCGCAACGGCCGCTATACCCGCCATTGGAACTCACTTCCAGTCCATTTTCAGTCCAATTGCAATCTTCTCGGCTACAGTGGGGCTCTGGGGCAGTGGAGGACTGCGATGCGGATCAAGCTGTTGTTGGGTGTCGGGCTCCTCCTGACTTTCTCGGCATGCTCACAAGAGTTGGGGGTCGACACAAATGTCGCGCCGCCGACCGACACCGATACGGACACGGATGCCGATTCGGACACCGATACGGACACCGATACGGACTCCGATGCCGACACGGACACCGATACCGGGCCGGACTTCTGCGACGAGACCCCGTCGACAAGTTCGCCCGGTGGCACGGCCTATGGAGCCTGTGTGACCGGAGAGATCGAGCGAGGCGACCTGATCGAGTCCACCAACGAGGGCGGGTCGACTCACTACGACAAGGGCATGTACGAGGACTGGTTCTGCGCGTCAACCGAAGCCGCGACCACGAACTACGACGGGCCGGAGCGGGTGTTCAGATACTCGCAGGGGCCAAACAACATCTGCACGATCACGCTGACCAAAGAGTGCAGCAAGGATCTCGAGATGCGCATCTTCCGGCTGTTTGGCGGCGAGTCCTGTCCGAACGGCGACAACGGCCTGGTGGTCTGCAACCGCGACGCCGCGTCCGGTCAGTGGGACGATCAGAGCGTACGCCTGACGACGACGACGAACGGCTACGACTACGACGTGGTCGTCGACGCCAAGAACGGCAAGATCGCCAACTTCACTCTTGAGGTCGAGTGCGACTGATCACACGACGAGGTTGACGAGCCGTCCGGGCACGTAGATCTCGCGCCGCAGTTCCTTGCCGTCGATGAGCTTGGCGACGTTCTCGAGGGCCTTGGCGGCGGTGAGGATCTCGTCCTTGCCGGCCGAGGCGGACACCTCGATGGTGCCGCGCATCTTGCCCATGACCTGAACCGCGATCGTGATGGTGTCGACCACCAGCTTTGACTCGTCGAACTCGGGCCAGTCCACAGCCGAGATGGACTCGGTGTGGCCCAGCACAGACGCCCAGAGCTCTTCGGCGATGTGCGGAGCGAAGGGAGCGAGGATGCGGGTGAACGAGGACAGCTGGTTCTTGCCGATGGCACCGGCCTTGGTGCCCTCGTTCACAAAGACCATCATCTCAGAGATGGCGGTGTTGAACTTCAGGCTCTCGACGGCCTCGCTGACCTTCTTGATCGCCGAGTGCAGGGAGAAGTCGAGGTCGGCCACGTCGTCGTCCTGAACATTCTCGGCCAGTCGCCAGGCGCGATCGAGGAAGCGGCGCGTGCCGGCCACTCCGCTGTCGTCCCACATGCCGCCCTCTTCGAGCGGTCCCATAAACAGCTCGTACAGGCGCATGCTGTCGGCACCGAACTGCTCGCACATGTCGTCGGGGTTGGTGACGTTGTACCGGCTCTTGCTCATCTTGTAGAGCTTGGCGGTCAGCTTCTCGCCGGTCTCGGTGCCGTAGTACTCGCCGTCTCGCTCCTCGACCTTTTCTGGGTAGTACCAGCGGCCTTGCTCGTCCCGGTAGGACATGGCGTGGATCATGCCCTGGTGGAACAGCTTCTTGA
>CAYYHT010000096.1:14028-14395 GCA_964471355.1 uncultured Enterobacteriaceae bacterium | reverse complement strand
GCTCTTCCTCCCAGTGCTCATCTTGGGAGGCATCTACGGCCTGTTCGACCTGTCGTCCATAGGACTGCCCATATCGATCGTCTTTACCGTGACCGAAGCCGCGGCCGTCGCAGTCGTCTACGCGCTGTTCGTCGAGCTTGTCGTCAACCGTGAGCTCAAGCTCAAGGACCTGCCCGACGTGGTGAGTGAGTCCGCCATCATGATGGGCACGCTGTTCCTCATCTTGGTCATCGCTATCTCGCTCAACCGCTTCTTCGTGTTCGAGCAGGTGCCCGAGATGGCCACCGAATGGATGATGTCGACGGTCGATACCAAGCTCGGTTTCCTGATCATCGTGAACATCTTCTTGCTGGGCCTTGGCTGCGTG
>CAYYHT010000096.1:0-14018 GCA_964471355.1 uncultured Enterobacteriaceae bacterium | reverse complement strand
TCTTGTCTGCCATCCTGATTGTGGCACCGCTGCTGGCCCCGATCGCCCAGGCATACGGAATCCATCCCGTGCACTTTGGCATCATGTTCATCGTCAACCTCGAGCTCGGCTACCTGACCCCTCCCCTGGGCATCAATCTGTTCGTCGCCAGCACCGTCTTCGAGCGACCGATCGTCGACGTCATCCGGGCGGTCATCCCGTTCCTGCTGTTGATGCTGTTCTGTCTGTTCGTGATTGTCTGGGTGCCCTGGCTGAGCCTCGCGTTCATGTAGAACGAGTTAGACGCGGGACTCTGAGAGGAATCCATGGCCCGCATCGATGACATTCAATCCGCTGATGGCACCCGCATCGCCCTGTACCGCTGGGAGCCTGATGGCGAGCCGACCGGCGAGATTCTGCTGTGCCACGGGCTCGGCGAACACATGGGTCGCTACAACCACGTTGCCGCCGCCTTCACCGCCAAAGGATGGCGGGTGACGGGACTCGACCTGCGCGGCCACGGACACTCCGATGGCAAGCGCGGCCACGTCGACGACTGGCGCGACTACACCGCGGACTTGCGCGCAGCGGCTGACAGCATCGGCAAGGAGCACGCGCTTGTCGCCCACTCCATGGGTGCGTTGGTCAGCCTGGACTACCTGCGTGATGCCAAAGACGTCACCGCCGCCGCTTTGTCGGGCGCGCCACTCGAACCCGCCGTCCCGGCCCCCGCCTGGAAGTTGTATGGCGCTCGGCTGCTCAACCGCCTGCTGCCGCGCCTGTCCATGGACAACGAGATTCCCGCGGACTGGATCTGCAACGACCCCGACGTGGTCAAGGCATACCTCGCCGACCCGCTCGTGTTCAGCACCATCACCCCCCGCTGGTTCCACCACTTCCGTGCCGCCAGCAAGCGCATCCAGGCCCACGGTAACTACACCATGCCCATCTACCTGTGGTGGGGCGAAGACGACCGCATCGTCGACACCAGCAAGCTGCCGACCTTTGGCCAGCGCATCGGCGCCGTCACGCGCGCATGGACCGGCTACTCCCACGAGACCCACAACGAGAAGGGCCAGGCCGACGTCTTCAACGAAGTGACCACATGGCTTGCCCCCCACCTCGCCAAGGAGACCGCCGCAGCATGAGCAGCGAACTTCACCGACAGCTGATCACCCTGCTCAACGCCAAGTCGGTCCGTTTCGGCGAATTCACGTTGGCCAGCGGGAAAAAGAGCGACTTCTATGTCGATGTGCGCAACACCGCACTGCATCGTGATGGGGCCCGATTGGTGGGACTGCTCGTGCTCGACGCCCTGCGCGACGACGTCGACGCGGTCGGAGGCCTGACCCTGGGCGCCGACCCGGTTGCCTGTTCCGCGGCAGCCCTCTCCACCGACGCCGGCCGCCCGGTTGACGCCTTCATCATCCGCAAAGAGCCCAAAGGGCACGGTCGAGGAGGCTTTTTGGCCGGCGGCGACCTCGTTCCTCCCGGCACCAAGGTCTGCGTGGTCGAAGACACCACCACCACCGGCGGCAGCTTGATTCGAGCCATCGAGAGGTCCCAAGAAGCCGGACTCGAGGTCGTTCAGACCCTGACCGTCGTCGATCGGCAAGAGGGAGCCAAGGAGCGCCTCGCCGAGCTCGGGTTTGCCCTACAAGCCCTGACCACCCGCGCTCAGCTCGAGGCGGCACGATGATTGGCACACAGGTGCACCGCGCCCGTCGTGTCCAGCTCACCCAACGAACGCGCGCCCCTGTGCTGCTGATGGGCAATGGTGAGCTGACGCGCAACCTGCCCATGAACAAGCTGCCGTTCCGTCAGGACAGCAACTTCCTCTACTTCGTCGGCTGCAATCTCCCCGACGCGGCTGCCCTCATCGTGGGCGAACACTGCACCCTGTTTCTGCCCAAGCCCGACGACGACGACGCGCTTTGGCACGGCCCTACGCCTTCGCTCGACGACATTGGCGCCGCTCTCGGCGTCGACGCAGTCCGCCCGGCCGCCGAGCTCCAGGACGCATTGCTGGGCATCGAGCCCATGACCCTGTCGGTGGCTGATGAGTCCAAGAATGCGCTGGCATCTGGCGTCACAGGCAAGCCCCTGCGCTTTGGATCCGACCACGGCGACGAGCTGCTGGTCGACATCGTCATCGACATGCGTCGCTGCAAGTCCGACGCGGAACTCGACCTCATGGCTCAGGCCGCTGGGCACACCGCGGTCGCGTTCGACGCCGTGATGCGGGGCACGAGTCCCGGAGGCCATGAGCGGACCCTGACCGCACTGTTCGAGGCCATCTTGGCCGCTCGCGGCTGCACCACTGGCTACCAGACCATCCTGAGCCAGCGCGGCGAGGTCCTGCACAACCATCACCATGACGATCCCCTCCAAGCGGGACGCCTGCTCCTTCTCGACGGCGGCGGCGAGCTCGGCTCCGGCTATGGAGTCGACATCACCCGCACTTGGCCCGTGTCCGGGGTCTACAGTCCTCGTCAGCGAGCCGCCTACCAAGCGGTGCTCGACGCCAACCTAGCCAGCATCAACCTATGCAGGCCCGGGGTGCGCTACCGAGACGTGCATGACGCCTCATCGCTGGTCATCGCACGCTTCCTCGCCGATGAAGGACTTGTGACCGTATCTCCCGAAGAAGCGGTCGAACGCGGCGCCCAGGCCCTGTTCTTCCCCCACGGCGTCGGCCACCTGCTTGGCCTCGATGTCCACGACCTCGAAAACTACGGCGATCGGCCCTCATACCCGCCAGACCGCAAGCGTCCCGAACAATTCGGCACCTGCTACCTTCGGCTCGATCTGCCCCTAGAAGCGGGCTGGGTCGTCACTGTCGAGCCGGGCTTCTATGTGGTGCCGGCGATCCTCAACGATCCGATCCTACGCGAGCGATTTGCCGACGCCGTCGATTTCGACAAAGCCGCTGAGTGGGTAGGTTTTGGAGGCATTCGCATCGAAGACGATGTCGCGATCACACTTGAAGAACCTCGCGTGCTGACCGATGCTGTGCCCAAGACCGTGCATGACATACAATCCATTGTTGGGTCCGGTCCCACTGCCCAGGAGCGACTTTGCTGACAGGCACCGCCGGATGGCTGCTGATTTTGCCCATGTTGGCAATCGGCATGGCCATCGGCGCCGCCCTCGCCCTGCGCACAGAACGGACCTGTCCCAGCTGCAGCACCCCCCTCGAGACCCTGGCTGAAGCCAGCTCAGTCCAAGCCTATTCGGTGCTCGTCTGCCATGACTGCCGCAACGCAGTGACCCTTGTGCACGGCAGGCGCTTTCGATTCGCCACCTGCCCAGCTTGTCTGCAGCGCAGCCTCGAGACGCCTTCGCTACGACTGCCCGACCAGGACGGCAGGCTGATCGTCGAGGTGCACGAACAATGCACAGGCTGCGGTTTTCACGCAACGACTCGGGTCGAGGGCGAAGCACCTCCTCGAGGTCTCGTTGTGCCATTTCCAGGTGAACGACAGCAAAAGTCGGGCACTGGGGACTGAACTCGCGGTCAGTCTGAGTCCGCAACCGGGACTCTGAGCTGTTCGTCACCGCACTACTCGCATCACTCTCCGCCGTGGCAGCACCCAAGCAATGCCCACGACAAGCCCCTCAGAGTGCGGTCCCCTGGGCGCAGACCGAGTTCGGCGACGCAGGCGGCATCGTCCAACGCCAGATCCGCGGCACGCGCTGTGAATGGAACGATCAGCGCCAGTTGATCCGGGAGAGCTGGTGGGATGGCGACACGCAGCAGGGCCCAGAGCTCATCTGGGACGAGCTGGGGCAGCTTCAGCAGGCTGGGGTCTGGCTCGATGGGCAGCGGCACGGTCCCTGGCACCAGCGCACACACGGACTCTGGGGCAGCGGTGAGTACACCCACGGCCGCCGAAATGGCGAATGGAACTTTCGAGACACCTCCGGCAACATCACCCGAACCGAGACGTGGAGCGGGAACGCGATGGTCCGACAGCAGCAGTGGTTGCATGGGGAGCTGCAGTCTCTCAAGAGCTACGACGTCAAGGGCGAGCTGCTGGAAGGCCCGTTCTACGACGGCTCCACGGGACGCACACTGATTGGGCACATGCGCGCTGGCCGGCGACACGGCAACTGGCACATCTCCGAGCCCGGCAGCACCTGGGAAGGCGCCTACTTGCGCGGCCACAAGCAGGGGCCATGGACCGAGACCACCGGCACGACGACCAAGCTGATCCACTGGGATCAGGACGAGATGCACGGCCCATACGAGATCATCGAACAGGGCCAGCGGCGTGTATGGGGTGAATACCGAGCCGGAAAGCAGCATGGCAAGTGGGTCACCAACTACAGCGGCACCGAGCAGGCACAGCTGATGATCACGTACGTGGACGGTGTCGCCGAGGGGCCACAGGCGCAGTGGGATTCAGCGGGTCGCCTGGTGTTCCGTGGGCAGCTGGTCGACGGCAGCCGGTCGGGACTGTGGGAGGAACGCCAAGGCGGCGGAATGGCCACGGGACACTACGAGCATGGCAGTCCCGCCGGCCTGTGGACTGTGCAGTTGAGCGGCAAGGCGCGCTCGGAGACGAACTACGCAGCGGGCAAAAAGCACGGAACCGAGACCAGGTGGGATGTGGCCGGCAAGGTTGCCTCGGTGTGCGAATGGAGCGACGGCAAGAAGTCGGGCGTGTGCAGCTCTTATGTCGACGGTGTCTTGACCCAGCGCTGGACGTACTTCAACGGCTTCCTCAACGGTGAAGGCGGCACGTTCTATGCGGACGGCTCCCCCGAAGAAGTTGGCTCGTGGCTCGGGGACCGGCTGCATGGACAGTGGTCTCGCTGGCACGCCAATGGAGTGGTCGCCGAATCGGGTCGATTTGCTTCAGACGCGCGCGTCGGCGAGTGGACCGAGCGGCACAGCAATGGGCGCGTCGCCAAGCGGGGCAGCTACGATGTGAACGGTCACCCCACCGGCCCATGGCGCGAGTACTACCCCAACGGCACCGTCGCAGCGCGCGGCGGGTATTTGTTCGGCACACGCGACGGGGACTGGCGTTTTTACTACCCCAACGGCGAGCTCAAGAAACGCGGGGACTTCGTGCTGGGCAACCGCCACGGCACCTGGACCTACTACTGGGCCAACCGCCAGACGCAAAAGAGGGGCCGATTCATCGAGGGCTCAAAGCACGGCGAATGGAACTACTGGGATCTGCTCGGCAAGCCGGCACTGACTGCTCGATATCAACAGGGTGAGACCGTCTATGCGTCGAGTCCCGGTGAGCTATGGGGCGGGGATCCAGACCCGTGGCCCGACGTCGATGACCGGATCCCAGCGAGTCGGCTGCTGCAGAACCTGATTGGCGACGCGGCGGCAGAGTCGTTCTTCATCGAGATGAACGGCCCCATTGGGCTCAAAGACTCCGCTGGATGACGGTGTCCTGAATGAATCGGTCGTCCGATTCCGGGAAATCGAGCGTGTAGTGCAGCCCACGACTCTCGCGTCGCCGCAGCGCGCAGTTCACCACCATCTCTGACACGATCAGAATGTTGCGCAGCTCGATGAGGTCCTTGGTCAATCGGAAGTCCCAATAGTAGGCCCGCACCTCTTGCCGCAGCAGCTCGATGCGGTGTTTGGCCCGCTTGAGCCGACGGTGTGTGCGAACGATTCCCACGTAGTTCCACATGAAGCGCCGGATTTCCTCCCACACCTGCTTGATGACGACCAGTTCATCCGACGACCGTGCGCTGCCCGCGTCCCAGCCTGGAATCTGTTCTTGCAGCGTCAGCTCTGGCAGGCGCCGGATGGCTGTCTCGGCCGCGCGCTGGGCAAACACCGCCGCCTCGAGAAGCGAGTTCGAAGCCAAGCGGTTCGCGCCGTGCAAGCCGGTGCACGAGACCTCGCCGACCGCGAAGAGGTTCTTGATGTTCGACTCGCCACGCAGGTTTGTCTGCACCCCGCCACAGAAGTAGTGCGCCGCAGGCACGACTGGAATGGGCTGCACGGCCATGTCGATTTCCAGAGACAGCAGTTTGGCGTGGATATTCGGGAACATGCGCTCGATGTCTTCGCGAGACAGGTGCCGCATGTCCAGGAACACGTGATCGAGCCCCTTGGTCTTGATCTCGTTGTCGATGGCACGAGCGACGATGTCGCGGGGGGCAAGCTCTCCGCGCTCGTCGTAGTCGGGCATGAATCGCGTGCCATCCGCATGAACCAGCTTTCCGCCCTCGCCTCGTAGGGCTTCGCTGATCAAGAAGCTGTGAGCCGAGTGGTGGTACAGCCCCGTCGGGTGGAACTGCACGAACTCCAGGTTGGCCATGCGAGCGCCCGCACGCCAGGCCATCGCCATTCCATCACCCGTGGCCACCATCGGGTTGCTGGTGTAGGTGTAGATCTTGCCCGCACCACCGGTGGCCAGCACAACGGCCTTGGCCCGGAACACGCGAACGGTGTCCTGCACTTCGTCGAGCACATAGGCACCATGGACCTCATCGTCCGACAGGGGAATCGCGCCCGTGCGGCGCGCCAGCCAGTTTGCCGTGACCAGGTCGACGGCGGTGTGGTGCTCGAGCATCTGGATATTCGGATGGGCATCGCAGGCATCGACCAGAGCGCGCACAATCTCGGCCCCTGTCAGATCTGCTGCGTGCAGGATGCGCCGGTGGCTGTGCCCCCCCTCGCGGTGCAGTGAGTACTCCGCAGGGTCCTGCTGGCTCCTTGTGAACTCGGCACCAAAGCCAATGAGCTCGCGCACGCGCTTGGGTCCCTCACGCACAGTCTGTTCGACGGCCTCGCGGCGACAGAGCCCAGCGCCGGCCACCAGTGTGTCGTCCACATGGTTCTTGAACGAGTCGTCCTCGGACCAGACCGTGGCGATGCCGCCCTGCGCGTAGCGGGTGTTGCTCTCTTGGCGCACGGTCTTGGTGACAATGGTGACCGCGGCGTGCTCGGCGGCTCGCAGGGCGAACCACATGCCGGCGACTCCAGAGCCTATGACAAGGAAATCTGTGGTGTGCATCGAGCGCTACGATAGATCGCGCCGGTGCTTAAATGGCTCCCCAACGCGGTCACCCTGTCCCGTGGTCTCGCTGGACCCCTGATCTTCTGGTTGATGCTGGCCCATGGAACGCACTTCTTGGCGTTCTGGATCTTCCTCGCCGCCATCCTGACTGCTCTCGTTGACGGCTGGCTGGCCCGAACGTTGGACGCGCGCGGCGAGTTCGGCGAGTGGCTCGACCCTGTCTGCGACAAGGTGCTTTCCGACTTCACTTGGTTGGCATTGTGGGCCGTCCATTGGGCGCCGACGTGGATGGTCATGTTGGCGTTGGGCCGGGACTTGATCGTCACGATCGTCTGGCATGTCAGCAAGGCGCGCGGAATCTCCTGGCAGCCATCCCTCCTGGGACAGGTTGCATTGACCTTCGAAGGCATCGCCCTTCCTGTTTTTCTTTGGCACACACGCTGGCTGGACGTCGACTGGCCCTCGGTCGGCATGATGCTGGGCGCGCTGTCCCTGATCCTCTCCGCCGGATCGATTGTCGAGTATCTGGCACGAGGCCCCCAGAAGGACGCCAACCGCGGTATGAGAGCAGTCAATGGCGCGTCCACCGATCGACCCGAACCTGATCACAGCTCTGAGGCTGCCGCTCGCCCCGCTGGCCGTCGCAGCGTTGATGAGCCAGACGTTGTCGGGCACCATCATCGCGGCGGTGCTGGCACTCCTGCTCGAAATCACGGACATCGCTGACGGCTACATCGCCCGCAAGTACGAGGTCGTCTCCGATTTCGGAAAGCTCTTCGACCCCTTCGCCGACGCGTTCTGCCGGTACACCCTCTTCCTCGGCTGCTTCGCCATCGGCGTCGCGGACCTGTGGATGGTGATCGCCATTTTCTACAGAGACGCTGCCATCAGCTTCTTTCGAGCCGTCGCTGGCGTGCGAAATCGAGTCATCGACGCCCGACCTAGCGGCAAGATGAAGGCCATCGTGCAGGGCGTGGGCACCCAGGTGATTTTCATCGCACTGGCCGCTGGCAAGATCTACCCAGCCATCACCTGGTCCAACGACATGGCGTGGTGGACGATGTTCGTCATCACGATGGTCACCACTGCATCATTCGTCGACTATTTCTGGGGCAACCTCGACATCCTCGGGGACGCCTGGAACGACAAACCGGTGTCGTGAGGCCATGCTGAACCTCGCCTATCCCCTCGCCCGACCGGTCCTGTTCAGCATGGATGCTGAGCTCGCCCACGAGAGGACCCTTGGGGTTCTTCAGTCCATGCCTGGCATGCTCGGCAGCCTTGCCGCCGTCACGATGGGCAGCCCTGACCCATCGCTGGCGTTCGAAGCATTCGGCCTCAAGTTCGCGGGCCCGGTCGGCCTGGCCGCGGGACTCGACAAGAATGGCGTCGCCATCCCGTTCTGGCCAAATCTCGGCTTCGGATTTGTCGAGGTCGGCACCGTCACGGCGCATGCTCAGCCCGGGAATCCAAGGCCACGGCTGTTCAGACTGCCTTCCGACAACGCACTCATCAATCGCATGGGCTTCAACAACGCCGGCAGCGAGGCCCTTGCCAAGCGACTGACCGAGCTTCGAAATTCCGACAAATGGCCATCGGTGCCGGTCGGGGCGAACATCGGCAAGTCCAAGAAGACCCCCCTCGATGAAGCCCCTGGGGACTACGCGACAAGTACCAGGCGACTCAAAGGATTGGCCGACTACTTCACCGTGAACGTCTCATCTCCCAACACCCCTGGCCTGCGGCGACTGCAGAACGCCGATTCGCTCGCGCGCGTCCTCGATGGCGTACTAGCCAACGCATATGAGACTCCGGTCGTGGTGAAGTTCGCCCCGGACATGGACCCTGACGCGCTAGCCGAGGCCGTCGAGCTGGTGGTCACCAACGGAGCCGCAGGCATCATCGCGACCAACACGACGCTGGACCGAAGCGGCCTCACAGCCGATCCGGGCGAACCCGGTGGCCTATCTGGCGCGCCGCTTTGGGACCGTTCCCAAGGCGTCATCAAGCACGTACTCGACGTGGTCAACGGCCGTGTACCGGTCATCGGGGTCGGCGGCATCAGCACCGCAGAGCACGTGCGCGAGCTCCTCGACGCCGGCTGTGTGGGTGTGCAGGTCTATACGGCCATGATTTACCAGGGTCCGGGACTGCCCAGCAGAATCAACAGGGAACTGGCCTCGCATTGAGAGCCGCAGTTGCTCTGGCGCTGCTGCTGTCGGGCTGTCCTCGTCCGGTGCCGGACCACCTTCGCCTGGACACCCAGACGACCTCGGAGCCCGCAGTCGAGGTCGTGGACCTCGAGACTGCGGTCGCAGCCCTCATCGGGCGCGACCCGCTGGCGCGCTCACTGCGAGATCCCGACCCAATGCAGATGGCCACAGTGCCCGGTGGCCAGCAGTTGCTCGATTTTTCAGAGCAAATGAAGAGTCTACGAGAAGCCGGGGACGCGCCCCGTACGCTTTATGAGCTCGAGATCGCCAATCCTGGCAGCGCCGTTGTCCCCCTCGCGAGGGGCGAGCGATTAGCCCGCACCGACGGACTGCTGGCCCAACTCGAAGGCCGCGACGAAGCCATCGAGCGACAGGTGATGCTCTTGCTGACCGACCTGCGCGCCGTCAGCGGCCAAGAGGGACTGACCCGTCCGCCACTCGAGTTTGTGGGCTCGGCAGCCACCCCTGACGGCGTGCGCCGATGGGCCGATCGCTATGCCTTGAGCGGCTGGTTGCAGGCTCCGGGAATCCCGGTCTCGGCAGCCGCGAACGCCCTCCGTGCGGCCCCCTACGACGACCTCAGGAGCTCGCCAATCGGTGCGCTGTTGATGGCTCGCTCCCAACAAGCGGCTTCGCCCGATCTGTCACTCGACGAATTGACGCTGGCCACTGAACTCGCGCTGCTCGAGGCTGCAGCCGATCGGGACAGCGAGCAGCGCGCTTTTTCGCAACGCCGAGATGCAGCGGGCACAGAGCTGTCCTCGGACCGACCTATAAAGACGCTCCTCGACAACGCCGTTGCCCAACACACAGCGAACGCTGGCAGCGAGCGGTCCACTGGTGCGGTGATGCTGGCCATGGCGGCGCTGCGATGGCGGAACGACTGTGCCTGGCAGCCCTGTGGAGGGCTCGACCGCACCACGGCTATGGTCGCCGCAGGCAACTGGGATTCAGAGATCGCGGACTTGGCGGCCCTTTGGCAGGTCATCGCCCTCAAACACGCCGTCGATTCGCTCGAGGTGGCTCGCGAAAAGCCCAGCCTCTCGCCGGTCCTCTTGAGCGTGGTGGACGCGTTGAGCGGTACAGGAGCCGGTCCCTTTGACGAAGGCGTGATTCGCAGGCGCACGGCGTCCGTCACACTCTGGCACTCGCTTGGACTCGCCCTCGGCCAAGACGCGGCGACGACCTGGGACGATGTTCACCCTCTTCTTTTGGCTCATCTGGCGAAAACCAGCCAAGCCGCCCTGGAGCGGAATTCAGGCTCTCGCTGGCAAGAACCGCTCGAACGCATCACCGCTCGGGCTGCATTGCCGTAGCTTCGATGCTTGACACCTGATCGGGGACAGTTAAAAGCCGTGCGCGCTGCGGGAGTAGCTCAGTGGTAGAGCCCCACGTTGCCAACGTGGCTGTCGCGAGTTCAAATCTCGTCTCCCGCTCCATTCAGAACCCTCGTCGGGAAACCGACGGGGGTTTTTTATTGAGCGCGCCCGCCCTCGAAGCTGCGCCCCTTCCAGCGAGTGCTGCTCGCGAACATGGACGACAGCAGCACGTAGACCAGCACCGCCGCACCCAGAAAATGAAGCGGAGCGCTCGCGCCGCTGCGGCCATCAATCTGTTCCACGAGGCCTCGCCAGACCACGATCAGGATCGTGATCAGCAGCGCCCATCCCGCGCGTAGCGGCATGTCCCCCATCGCAAAGATCACGATCAGAAGGGGTGGCAACAACGTCGTGAGCGATACGCCCAAGGCCGCCGCAAGTGCAACGACGGGCTGTCGACCCGTCCCCTCGTAGAGATTCTTTCGGTACCCCGACACGATGCCTTCAAGGCCCGTGTACAACCGCACGCGGAAGGCTTCAGGTGCCCACAGCAGCCACAGTCGCTGCCCGGCGCGATGTGCCGCCTCGGCCAGTCTGACGTCGTCCAATACCTCGCCGCGGACCGCCTCATGGCCGCCTATTTCGAGCCAGGCCTCGCGCCGCATCAAGATGAACTGCCCATTCGCGAAGGCTTTCTGCCCGCTGTTGACCTCGGGCACGGCGCTGGCGCCACGAATGAACCAGCCGATGGCGGGAATGGCCACCTGTTCCCAGAACGACTGCAGCTCCCATGTGCCGAACAGCGACAGCAAATCAGCGCGGTTGTCGATTCCTCTCTGAACCGAGGCCGCAATGGCATGGGGACTCACGCGGACATCGGCGTCGATGAAGAGCAACCAGTCGGCGTCCGCTCCCGCTGCGGCGGCCATACAGGCCCACGGCTTTCCAGCCCAGCCAGCGGGTCGCGGCGAGACATCGACGAGTCGAAAGCGCGCATCATCCTCGCCCGCTGCCAGCGCCACCACCGCTGTGCCGTCCTGGCTGTCGTCATCGGCCACCACCAGCTCGATCTCAACCCCCTGCGAGCCGAGCACTGCTTCCACGCAGGGCCGGATGTTGTCGACCTCATTGCGAGCCGGCACACACACACGAACCCGCTGCGTGGCCGTCGTGGGCCGCACCACCAAGCGAAAGCCCTCGCCCCACTGCCAGGTGCCGCGCAGCATCAGCAGCCACAACAACACCGTGCCACCGATCCATATGTCGATGACGGCGTTCATGAGATGCGCTCCAGCCCGCCATCAGTGACCCGAGCCGTGCCCTCGATGCCTTGCGGGATGCTCATCAACACATGACCCGCAGGCGGCAAGATCGACACCCCGGGCGGCACCGTGCGTCCTGGAGCAACCAACACCCCCGAGCCGATCATGCTGTCGCGCCCCACCCCGACGCCCATGAGGCCAAGCGGAACCGGGTGCAGCACGCCGTCACGCTGAACGCGAATCTCTGTGCCCACGCCTTGATCCATCAGCACACTCACGCCCTTTGAGGAAGCGCCAGGACCCAAGACTCCCAGCTGCATGGCGCCCGCGTGCGCCGCCCCTTCGTGCAACAGCGAGAAGTGCATCCAGCCCATGCGCTGCAAGTGGCTTGAGGGGCCCATGACGCTGAACTGCGCCAGCGCCATCGGCTCGACACTAGCCCCAGCCCCGAGGATGCACCCTCGAACAACCGCACCCGCTCCAATGCGAGCCCCCTCACCGATCCACGAGGCCTCGACCACCGCCGAAGGATGAATCCGAGCTCCCTTCTCGATGTGATTGAGCGCGCCGGCCAACACAAATGGGTCTGTGCTCCTGACACGCAACCAGGCCCACACCGAGCGGAGCAGCGCGACAGCGACATTGGTGCCGAGCAACGTCCGCCACAGGGCCGGGGTCAGCGCCAGTAGATTGGCCCACAGCAAGCCCGAGTAGTGGTGGGTGCTGCACAGGACCTCGTTGGCCAGTACCAAGGTCACCTCGCGCCCTCCAGGCCTGTCGGCCAGCGGGAAGGTCACCTCGCGGGGCTCGGCAATGGGAACTTCGACTTCGGTCGCCGCGCCGAGGCGTTGTGCCGTCAACTCGCCGCCTCCGCGCAGGCGAATCAGCTTTGGCTGCGGTCCAAAGGCCCTCCAGTCGCCCCATTCCCCAATGGCCCCAGCAAGCATACCCACTGCGTCCCCATCGACAGCATCGGTCGCCCGTCGGAACCCAGCGAGCGCCTCGGCGGTGGCCACGGCTCCTGCGCTGAGGGTGATGATATCGCCAGACTGCCCCAGCTGCAGACCTGCGCGATGCGCCTCGGCTTCAAGTGCTCGCGAGGCCGGCTTGCCCAGCCATACGGCCTCATCTGAGGTAATCCCCAGTTCCTCAACCGGAACCGCTTGTGGCTGCACGAACGTCGGAGATGCCGAACTCAACGCAACGAGCCAGATATCGCAGTTTCTTCCTGAATTATTCCGTGCTCAAATATTGCGCACCATTCGAGGGCTGCGCTACAGCGCACAGATCGCCCAATACGGCGAGGGTTTCCCACAGGGTTATCCACAGGGTGCGGCCAGCTCTTGGGTGATGGCCCGCGCCGCTCGGTATCCATCAAGCGCCGAAGAGATGATTCCACCTGCATAACCGGCGCCTTCGCCGATCGGGTACAGCCCGCGCATGGACTGGGAACACTGTCGTTCGTCGCGCAAGAACCGAACTGGCGACGTCGTCCGCGTCTCGGGGGCGATCAGCACCGCTGAATCACCGCCAAAGTCTGGCAGTTCCTTCTCCATCGATTCAATCGCTGCGACCAGACCGTTCACGATGACCACCGGAAGCACCTCACGCAGGTCACAGGGTCGCACACCCAGTGGATAGGAGGTGCGCGGAAGGTCGGTCGAAGGCCTGGAGGCCATGAAATCCGACACTCGCTGAGCGGGCACCGTGCCGTCGGATCCGCCGGCCTCAAAGCAGCGACGCTCGATGGCGTCTTGGTAGGCAAAGCCGCTCATAGGACCCTCTGAGCCGTAGTCCGCCGGATGAACTTCGATGATGATTGCGGAGTTGGCCCAAAACGCACGTCGCGCCGCGAAGCTCATGCCGTTGACCACTGCGCGACCCACGTGATTGCTTGCCGGCACAACCATGCCACCGGGGCACATGCAGAACGTGTGGGCTTTGCGTTTCCCAGCAGCCGCCGCTTCGGCATCGGGGTGGTAGGTCATGCGGTAGCTGGCCGGCGGCAGGCTTCCGCGATCTTCGCGGCCGTAGCGGGCGGCGTCGACAAGCGTCTGTGGATGCTCGATGCGGACGCCAATTGATGTCTGCCGAGCCTCGGCGGCGCAGCCAGCCTCGACCAGCATCTCGATGGTGTCTCGAGCGCTGTGGCCCGTGGCCACGATAACCGGTGATGCGCGCATTGAGCTGCCATCGCTAAGCTCGACGCCAACGGCGGCGCCATCCTCGACAATCAGGCCGTCG
>CAYYHT010000095.1:0-14517 GCA_964471355.1 uncultured Enterobacteriaceae bacterium | reverse complement strand
ACGGACCTATTTGAGCGGGTCAATGGAGAGGTCGGCAGCAGGGACATCGCCGTGCAGGCCATTGTGGCGGCCACTCTGCTGTCGCCGGACTTCCTGTTTCGCGTAGAGGTCGGCCAACCGCATGCTCAGCTGCCGCACCAGCGCGTGTACACCAACCACGAATTGGCCAGTCGCCTGGCCTTTGTGCTCACAGACGCGCCACCGGACGCAGAGCTCCTTGCCGCCGCCGACGAGGAACAACTGACAGACCCGCCTGTGCTGCGTCATCAGGCAGAGCGACTCCTGGACTCCCCCCGGGGACGCGAAGCGATGAATCGATTCTGGGGCGAGACGTTGGAGCTGTACCGCCTGGACCTGGTCGACAAGGACCCAGTGCAGTTCCCAGAGATGGGTGAAGGACTGCGCCACGAGATGGCCGATGAAGTGCTGGCCCTGTTCGAGGATGTCGCCTTTGAGCGCAATGCCGACTTCCGCGAGCTGCTCACCACCAATGACAGCTGGACCGGACCCGCACTCGCCCAGCTGTACGGCACCTCTCCTGGCTGGACCACCCTGCCCCCCGACGACGACCGTGGCGGCCTGATGGGTCGCGCCGCACTGCTGACCATCAACTCCCATCGCACAGTGAACTCCCCCACCCACCGGGGCCGATTTGTGAGGGCTCGCCTGCTGTGCCAATCCATCCCTCCTCCCCCACCTGACGTCATTCCCGAGCTCGATGAGACGTCGAGCGACGGCACCCTGCGCCAGCAGATCTCTCAGCACGCGACCGACCCCGGGTGCGCGTCGTGCCACGACCTGATGGACCCCATCGGCTTTGGCCTCGAACACTTCGACCCCATCGGCAAGCGACGGGAGCTGGACAACGGCTTTGCCATCGACTCCACCGGCGAGCTTGATGGCGCCCCGTTCGACGGTGCAGCTGGGCTGGCCACCGCGGTCGCAGAACACCCCGAGTTCCCCAACTGCATGGCCCTGCAGCTGTACCGACATGGCACCGGACAGCCCGAGAGCTTCACCGATCTGCCGGCGGTCTATGCGCTCTCCGCGGACTTCCAGGACGCCGACATGCGCTTTCGTGAACTGGTGCTGGCGTTCGTCACCAGCGACGCATTCCGCACCGCTTCAGACCCCTTGGGGGACGCGTGCACCTCAGATCAGGAGGGTGAGGAGCGCCTGTGCGCGACCGACTGCGGAGACGGGACCGCGGTGTGCACGTCAGGCATCTGGCGAGGCTGCGATGCGCCCGCTGTGCTGTTGGAGAGCTGCAACGGACTCGACGATGACTGCGACGGCGTTGCTGACCAAGATGTGGTGCGAGCGTGCGATGCAGACTTCGGCCCCGGAATGCAGACCTGTACCAGCGGCACATGGGGCGGCTGCGCGGGACCAGAGTCGAGTGGCGAGGTGTGCAACGGACTCGACGACGACGCGGATGGTGCGGTCGATGAAGACCTCGAGATCGACCTGCAGAGCGTCTCATTCACCGAGCTGAACCTCGCCCACGATGGATGTCTGATCGCCGTCGATGGCAGCGATGGCCCCTGCCGCGCCGCCATCGATCGAGTCTGCCGCAGCAGCGATTGCTCCATCGCGGGGGCGGCGGCGGTGGTCATCGGCAGCAACACCGCCACCGTGTCTTGCCTTGACCACACAGTTGCCCAGCGACAACAAGTCAGCTTCGCCGAGCTCGCAAGCCACCACAATGGCTGCACAGGCGGCACGCACCACAGCGGCGCCTGCAACGCGGCAATCAGTCGCTACTGCGCCAGCGTGGGCCAGGTCACCGGCTTCGGGCCAGTCGAACACAGCTCCACAGAGGCGACCATCGTCTGCACGTCGGGTGCGGTCGTCGTCCACAGCAGCTTCACCGAGCTGTCGTCCCACGTTCCCGCTTGCAATACCGCGGGCCAGAGCCCGGGTGATGACTGCACCGAAGCCGTGCATCGCATGTGCCAAGCGAAGGGCTACGCCACCGGATTCGGATTGTTGGAGCAGAGCGGAGATGTCGCCGTCGCCGCCTGCATGGGGGAGTCATGATGGATCGCCGCACCTTGCTCAGGGGCCTGCTGGCCGGCACCGCGGTGTCCATCGCCCTGCCACAGCTCGAGGCAATGATGAACATCAACGGGACCGCGTTCGCAGACGGCGATGCCTTTCCCGACCGGTTCGGCCTGTGGTTCTGGGGAAACGGCGTCAAGCCGGACCGCTGGGTTCCCTCGACCCAGGGCTCCAACTGGGAGCCGCGCTCCGAGACTGAGCCCCTGCGCGACCTGCGACCCTGGGTCAGCGTGGTTAGCGGATGTGAGATCAAGACGGCCACACACCCGCACCACAGCGGCATGACCGGAGTCCTGACTGGAGCCCACTACCACCAGCTCGGCACCACCCGGGACACCATCGTCAGCACCTTTGACAAGCCGAGCGTCGACATGGTCGCGGCGGCACACTTTGAGGGACACGCACCGTTCCGCAGCATCGAAGCCGGCGTGACCCGATTCAGGGGGACCGACGAGGGCACGACCTTCCAGCACCTCTCTCACAACGGGCCAAACAACGTCAACGCGTCCGAGTACGACGCCACCAACCTGTACAACCGTCTGTTTGGGACCACCCCTGACATCACCAGAGACTTGGCCCGCCTGTCGGTGCTCGACGCGGTGCGCACACAGACCCACGACCTGCAGCGGCGGCTGGGACACCGTGACCGCATTCGCATGGAGCAGCATCTGGACAGCATTCGCGCGCTGGAGTTGAGGCTGAACAGCGACACCACCGCTTGCGTGCAGGGAGACGAGCCGGGCAATCACCCCGACGTCGGCGGCCTCGAGCAGATCGAACAGAAGAACGAGGTGATGAGCGAGCTGCTCACACTGGCTCTGGCCTGCGATCTCACCCGGGCGTTCTCGCTTCACTTCAGCACCTGTGGCTCCGGCGTCGTCTTTTGGCAGGTCGGAGCCACCGACTCGATGCACTACATGTGTCACACCGAGGCCGGCAGCCAAGCCCGCGTGCACCAAGCGACCGTCCTTACGATGGAGCAGCTCGCGGTCTTCCTGCGAAAGCTTCGCGACACCCCCGAGGGCGATGGCAGCCTGCTGGACCACTGCAGCATCCTGTGCACCACCGAGCTTGCCGACGGCCAGAACCACCAGAACCACGACTTCCCCATCCTGATCGCAGGCAAGGGCAACGGGCGGCTCAAGGGCAATCAACACTACCGGTCGGGAACCCGACAGAACACGAGTCGCGCGGTGTTGACCGCCCTGCAAGGTGGAGGCGTACCCGTCTCCGAGTTTGGCTACGGCGCCGGCCGGGCCACTTCTGCATTTGGCCAATTGCTGGTGTAAGCACAGGCCTGTTGCTGCGTTTGTTGGGCGTACCGAGCTTCACCGAGCCCCCAATGACCCGCATCCTTCTGGCCCTCATCATCGCGCTTCCCCTGACCACTGCGGCCATCGCATGCGACTCGCTGGGAGACGATTGCGAGGACTGGCCCGAGCTGCAGCAGCTCGTCGACAACGACCACACCGAGGACTGGCGGGCCTACCTGACCGCTCGCCGGGCGGTCCAGAAGCAGCGCCTGACCGCCTACGCCAACGCCCGCGTCTTTCCGATCAACAACGAGACCTATGGCATGGCCAATCTGTTCCTGGACGACGAAGGGCGCCCGTGTGCCATGGCCCATCTGATCTGGCAGGACGGGGACCAAAAGCTCGTTCGCAAGACAGCGCGTACCGACAACGCCTTGCTGCTCGGCAACGTGACCGACGGCGCGCTCATGGAGTGGATGCTCGTCAGCGGCCTGACTCAGGACGAGGCGGCCTTCATCCAAGAGCCCGACTTTTACATTGGTGACTTGCTGCCATCTGGTGAGCACCAGATGCTGCTCGATGCCGAAGCCGACCGACTTCAGTCCCACTTCCTGGCCGCCGCAGCCCAGCTCGAAGCGTACGAAGAGACCAGCCTTGACAACGCCATCAAGGCGCTGGGCAACCGGGTCTACACAGCTCCCCCATCACTTCCGAACGCGTAGGACTCAGCGGCGACGGCGACCGCTGCCGCGCAGCTTGGGCAGGGTCAGCGAGAACGTGCCCGCAGGGCCGTTGCACTCCAGAATGCACTGGTCCAGGAAGTCCCAGCCGAGCAAGGCCACCACGGTGAAGCCACCAATGGCCTCGGCGAGCTGAGGCACCTCGATCAGGTCGAGCTGCCACAGTCGCGGGTCCTCGGCGATCGTCAGGCTCGCACGACGCAGCGGGGCCATCGCGTGCTCTCCTTCCGTGTCGGTGATGGCGAACCACTTCGCCGCACCGGGGCTGGGCAGGTCCAGCGAACGGGCGATTTCTTTGTCGATGGCCGACATCGACGCACCGGTGTCAATGACCGCGACGCCCCGAACCACCGCATCGGCACTGCGCACCCCTACGCGGACAACGGGGCCGCACGCGGGGTGTAGAAGCCCGCGGATCCGCTCTGGAATGGGCTGACGTCGCCTCATTGCCGCGGAGTATTGCACGCAACGGCCCAACCAACCGAGTTCCTCGCTGCACAAACGCGCCCAGCACATTGCCCCCCATTGGTGGTACGTTCCCCACCGGAGGGCGTTCGCGGTTGCGATTGGCGATTGGAATGATGGCATTGCTCGCTGTTGGCGGGTGCGACGACACGGCCTTTCCGTCCGGTGTACACGGCGGTGGGGGCTACGTCGCCGACTGGCACGGTGTTCAGTGCTTCCTCGAGGCCCATTGCAACGACTGTCACGCCAACGGAATCGGCACGGGCACCTTTCCCGACGACATCGAGGCAGAAATTCAGCCCGATTTTGCCGGTGAGGCCTTCTTTGTCGTGCCTGGGGACCCGTTCGCAGGCACGCTCTACCACTCGGTGATCGACCAAGGCGGTGCGGCACCCATGCCTTTGGGTCGCACAGAGCCCTTCAGTCCCGCTAGTATCCAGCACATCCGGTTGTGGATTCTCGAAGGGGCGACCCTGCAAGGACCCAGCCTCGAGGAACACCCATGCGATCTGCCGCGCTGACCCTACTGCTCTTTCTGCCAAGCTTGGCAACGGCACAGATCGCGCCAGAGTGCGCGGACTTCGCCAACGATCAGCCCGCAGACTACGACGAGCAGGTCCAGCAGGACTTCCTGGCCAACTACGTCGCGCTGTCCATGACCTACTCGCCCGCCCATGCACCGATTCCCCACGAACCAGGTCACGGCGCAGTGGGAGTGGGCCTGCAGGTCATCCCGCCCTTGGGTTGCGGCAAGCGTTTTGTGCTCGACTGGACCAAGACCGAGGACACCAACAAGACGCCCGTGGCCCCGGTTCCGCGCGTCACCTTCGCCTTCCCAACGCTGGGGCCCGTGCACTTGTACGGCGGCGTCGGCTACCTGCCTCCAGTGACCATCCTGGGCACTCGCAACGTCATCTTCCAAGCCGAATTCGGCGGTGCAGTTGCCCTGGGCGAAGAAGAGCAGATCCAAGTGGGCGCACGCATCCACTCCTCCTCGATTCGCACCATTGCCGACGTGGCGACCGCCTTTGTCGAGACCGATCCGGCGGTGCTCGATCTGTACCTAGGCTCCAGCGTCGGCGCGGGCCTAATGGGTGGCTACGCCCTCAAGGAACTGGGCATCACCCCCTACGCATCAGTGGGCTTCACCGACATCTCCACGTTCTTCTTCATCGGTGACGACGGCCTGATCGCCAACAATCTGCACCCCTATGCAGGCCTCGACTTCTCACTTGGAGTCGATGGACTGACCATGGAGCGTCTGCGCTGGGCATTCGAGCTGTACGGCGCCCCAGGCGGGGTCAGCGTGCCCAAGGCGGGTGGCGACAACACCCTCGACATCAGCAACGTCGACGGCGCGAACTACGGCAGCCTCTACACCGCGCGCATTCGTCTCGGGTTCGAGCTCTAGCGTTGATCGTTCGCTGGCTGAACCCGGTCATGCTGCTGGGCGGAGCCGCCTGGGTCTACAACTACAATGAGACCCACGCCGCCTCGACGGTGTCCTTCCCGTTTATGGACATCGTTGTCGGACCCAGCAGGCATGACCAAGGCGAAGCCACGGTCTACCTCTTCGCCACCTTGGGGGTGTTGACCCTCATCCAGGCCACCTACCGAACCTTCGCCGGCAGGCAACAGCCGTCTGAAGAGGAGTAGGAGGTGGCGGACGAGCCTGCCACGCTGCTCACCACCGCCCAGGCCCTGGGCAACGACCTGGTGGGATTGGGCAGCCGCATGTCCCCGCTGTACCTGCTGACCTTCACCGTGTTCTCGCTGGTGCTGTTCACGGTGCGCCCCCGGGACAGCGATCGGAGCTTCTTGCAGTGGTTGCTGCCGGCCTCGATCTACCGCAACACCAGCCTCATCGTCGACGCCCAGCTGTTCCTGACCGCCGGGCTGCTTGGGCTCGCGGGAGTCTTCAGCCCCGTGCTGATCAGCGCCATCTGCTTCGAGGCGCTGTCATGGGTGCTCTCGAGCGCACTGGGACCGGCAGCGGTGGTCCAAGAACCAGTCGCCGCCAGCACCGTCGCCATGCTGGCCGCCACCTTTGTGTTCACCATCGGCACGGACTTCAGCCTGTACTGGGCGCACCGCTTGGCGCACGACATTCCCGTGCTGTGGCCGTTCCACGAGGTGCACCACAGCGCCGAGGTACTGGCCCCCATCACAGTCTCGCGGCAACACCCCTTCGATCTGTTCATCAGCACGTCGATTGTGGGCATCTTTGTCGGGCTGTTCGGCGCCGTCTGCATGCGCCTGTTCGGCGAGGCCATGCCGTTGCTGACTGTGACCAAGGTTCAGGTCTTCACCATCGCCTTCTATGCGCTGCACGCCAACTTCCGTCACAGCCACATCTGGATCAGCTACGGCCCCACGGCCGAGCATGTGTTCATGTCTCCGGCACAGCATCAACTGCACCACAGCATCCTGCCAAAGCACCACCACGCCAACTTCGGCAGCATGTTGTCGGTCTGGGATTGGCTGTTTGGCACCCTGTGCCTGGCCGGAGACGAGCGCCCCCTGGACTTCGGCCTGGCCACCGCCGATGGCAGGCGAATCGCTCCGCTGCACCCGACCTGGAAGGACGCCATGCTGGTGCCGTTCATGCGGGTTGGACAGACCCTGGCCGGAGAAGACCTGTACCCGGCTCCCGCTGCTAAAACCGAGGACGCCTAGATGTTGCTGGCGCTGTTGTGCTGCCTATGGGGCTGTGGTTCGCAGCCGCCGCCTCCCGAGTTCCTGGTCACTCGGGTCGAGCAGACTGTGCCCGATGAGCTGGGCACGAACGCGGGCACAGTATTCCTCGATCAGATGACCAGCGGCGAGATCGGCGCCGCCATCGCGGCGGGCAAGCGAACCATCATCATTCCCACAGGCGGACTTGAGCGCAACGGACCCCATGTGGTCACCGACAAGCACAACCTGGTGGTGCGAGTCATCGCCGGTCGCACAGCTGTCGGCCTGGGAGATGCGCTGGTCACCTCGGTGCTGCCCTTTGTTCCTCAAGGTGACCTCGATGAGCCCAGCGGCCTGTTGATGTACCCCGGCACCGTGTCGATCTCGCACTCCACCTACGAACAGGTGCTCACCGACATCGCGACCAGCCACCGCCTGCACGGATTTGTGCGCATCGTCTTCATCGGCGACAGCCTGGGCAACCAGGCCGGCATGTCCAAGGTCGCACAGGAACTCGACGCAAAGTGGCCCCAGACTCAGGTCTACTACAGCGCTGCCTACTACGAGCAGGACATGTGGAGCTACGACTACCTCAAGCAGCGGGGGTTCACCCAACAGCCCGATGAACAGGTGGCCATGCGCAGCGGCGTGCACACAGACCTGCACTACGAAGCCATCCTGGCGGCGGTGGATCCAACGACCATCCACGCTCAACAGCGACTCGACGCGGGGGACCTGTCTGTCCATGGGGTGCACTTCGACAGCGTGCAATCCATGGCCACACTCGGAGAGCTGCTCATCAGCTACCGAGCGGACATCGCCATCAAGGACATCGAGGCGAACGCGCCCAAGCGCTAGAGCTAGATCGTCCACCCGCTCGCGATGGTGGCGCCGCGGCTGGCCATCAGCCAAAGGCCGACGTGATGAGCGGTCGGAGCGTCGTGAATTCCAGGAGCGTGAAACGTGTCGCAGGCCCGCTCGAGCACGACAATCTGCAGCCCGGTGATGGCGGCGATGTAGGCCGCGCGCTCGGTGTCGGGGTCGGCCTTGGTGAGCAGGCCATGGTTTCGGGCCGACAGTGCTGACACCACGAAGTCGGACACGCAAATATCGGTGCAGTCACCGCAGACAAGCAGCTGGCGCAGGTCGTGCTCGGTCACCCAATCACAGAAGCCATTGGCCCCGGTGGTGCGGTCGATGGCCCCCACAAAGCCGTTGATGCAGTCCTTGCGAATGAGCGTGACGTCATCGCGCTCGAGCAGCCAGTCGAGGTCGGGGTCGATGAGCTCTTCGCCGGTGCCAATGACGCAGTGCGGCGGGTATGGAGGCTCCGGGATGTCCGGGTGGTGCGTGTCGAGGAAGACCAAGATGCGCAGTCGGTCGCCCAGTGCATGGCTCAAGCTGTAGACCCGCTTGGCGATCTCTTGCACCATCGGAACCATTCGTTCGGCGTCGGCGAGATTGCCGCTGCGAGTGAAGCCCACGCCCGGGTCCACGATGATCAGCCCGACATTGTCGTGGGACAGGTGAATGACTGAGGACTCGAAGGGCAGCTGTTCAGCGAGGGACATCAGGAGGCCTCGGCGACGAGCTGTACGACCAGTTCGGCGAGTGCGTCACTGACGACGACCCCCTCTTGTCGCGGCTCTATTTTGTTGGCTGGCAAGGCGGCAAGTGCAGCCAGGCTGTACTCCCGCACCTGTTCATAGGACGGAGGTGGCAGGCGCTTGGTGCCCTGCCAGACCACATCGAGCAGCTTTTCGCCCGAGTGTTCTTCGTGGGCCAGCCCGACCAGGTCCTGGCCGTTGTCGCGCCAGACCTGCAGCTGACCGGGCAGCGTTGCCTTGCCAGAACCGCGTGAGAGCTTCATCGAGGGGCGACCACTGACCATGGAGATCTTGCCCACAGCCCCGACACCCACAGGCGCATCTGGAGAGGTCACGATGCGCTCACCAATGCCGTAGCCATCGACAGGCGCATCACCGAGCTCGGCAATGGCGTGCTCGTCCATGCCGCCGCTCACGAAAATGAGGGTGTCGGTCGCTCCAAGCTCGTCCAGAAGGGCCCGGGCCTTTCGCACGTTGTCGGCGGTAATGTCGCTGTCCAAGCGGATTCCACTGGGTCCGCCAGGCGCGGCCGCGACTGCATTGCGGATTCCGCAGCGCTCGCCAAAGGTGTCGTAGGTATCGACCAACAAGATGTCCCGGCCGGGGTAGGCCTTGTGGAACTCGTGGAAGTAGCTGAACTCGGACTCGTGCCGAGGCACCCCGGGCTGCTCGCAGGCCTGGATGGCGAAGTGGTCCATGGTGCCCGCCATAGGCACCCCGTGCTGCAGATGAGCGGCCACATTCGAGGTGCTTGCACACCCGGCGATGTAGGCGGCCAAGGCGGCATCGACTGCGGCCATTGGGTGGGTGCGGCGCTGACCAAACTCGAGCACCCGACGGCGCTCACCGGCGGCGGTGGCCGCACGAACCACTCGCGACGCCTTGGATGCCACCATGGTCATGTGGTTGATGGTCGACAGCAGAGGGGTCTCGATGAGCTTGGCGGACAGCACATCGGTCTCGACCACAAGGTAGGGACAGTAGGCCGCTGGGGACACGCCATTGCTCGACAGCCGCGTTCCATCGGTGCGCATGGCCGGTCCGGCGAACACCGGGGTGCCCTCTTTGGGGGCCCAGACCGTGCCCGAGAAGCGCCAGTTTCGCAGCGCTGAGGCAAGCTCGGGACGCTCGGTCAGCGCCGGCCCCAACACTGGGTGGGCGCGCAGGCCATCGATGTCCTGGTCGGTAAAGCGAGCGTGCTCAAGGTGGTCGAGGCAGCGCTGAAGCCCGGCAAAGAGCAAGTAGCCCCGAGCCGGTTCGCCCGTGTGGGCGTTCTTGGGCAAGCGTCGGCTGAAGAAGCACATGACCACGCGCTCTTTGGAACGACCGGCGTCATAGTGCGGAATCAGCGAGGTCAGCTGGTACAGGTCAATATGAGCGGCGCTGGTCATGGCAGTAGCTCCGGCAGGCGGGCAAAGGCACGGCCCCGGTGGCTGATGGTGTTCTTCTCGGCCATCGACAGCTCGGCCATGCTGCGACCCGGCACCTCGTCAGGGAGAAAGAGCGGGTCATAGCCAAAGCCACCCCCTCCCTGCGACGAAGCGGCGATCCGCCCCTCGCAGCTTCCCGAGACCGTGGCCTCATGCTGGCCGTCCACGTAGGCGAGCACGCAGCGAAAGCGAGCAGTGCGGTTGGCCACTCCCGACAGCTTTTGCAGCAGCAGCACGTTGTTTGCTTCGTGAGTCGCCTCGGGCGAGAAGCGCTTGCTGTGCACCCCGGGAGCCTTGTCGAGGGCGTCGACCTCGATGCCGCTGTCATCGGCGATGCAGGGCAGTCCGGTGCGCTCGAAGACAAACCGGGCCTTCTGCAGGGCATTGCCTTCGAAGGTCTCGGAGGTCTCGGGCGCCTCGGGCAGCTCTGGAAAGGCCGCGAGGGTCTGCAGCTCGATGTCGGAGCCAGCGAGGATGGCCTGGACCTCCTCGACCTTGTGGGCGTTGTTGGTCGCAAACAGCAGTTTCACTATTCCCCCAGCGGGATGGTCGACGCCTTGAGGAACGCCTCGTACTGGCCCTGTACCTTGGTATAGAGCTGTTTATTCTTGGCCTTATTGTCCTGTTCGGCCGCATCGCTGCTGACTTCGTACAGCTCGATATTGGGCTCGCCGGTGCGCAGGTACCAGAGCTTGTAGCCCCCTGCTCTGAAGAACACGGGCGCCTGCAGAAAGTGGCTGGTGCCGGTGTTGGGCAGGTTGGTGGTCACCGTGCGCAGGTCCTTGCCGTTGATTCGGTGGGTCAGTGGCACGCCGACAGCGGCTGTGACGGTCGGGTAGATGTCGATGGTGCGCACATCGTGGGGCACACGCGTGGCCTCGAAGCCCGGTCCCCCAATGATCAGCGGCACATCGAGCACCGAGTCGTAGGGGAAGTCGTGCCAGACCTTTTGGCGGTCGTGCTCGCCCATGCCCTCGCCGTGGCTTGCCGTGAACACGATGATGGTGTTCTCTCGCAGGCCGCGGTCGTACAGGCCGTCCTGCAGCTGGCCAAACAAGTTGTCATTCTGCAGGAGCTCGCCGTCGTATTGGGCGCGCAGCCGGTCGAACTGCTTGGAGCTCAGGTTGTCGAGGCCAACATTGACGCGGTAGGGCTTGTGCCATCCCTCGGCGTCGCGCTGTCCGAGCTGCACGAACGGCTCTTTGGCGGTCGCTGACCACTGGTCGAAGACAGGCTCGGGCTCGTAGGGTGCGTGCGGATCCATCCAGTTGAGAACCAAGAAGTTGGGCTGCCCCTTGTGGGCGTCGAGGAACTCGAGTCCGCTCTTGAGGACCTGCTCAGAGCTGACGTGTTTCGATGCATCAAAGCCTTGCTGAAAACCTCCTTTTCGAATGTAGCTGCCCTGTGCCGAATACAGTGCCGTCGCGTAGCCGGCCCCCTTCATCGACTCCGAGAAGGTCTGCGCCGATTCGGGAAGGGCAAGCGAGAACTCTTTGGCCTCCCAGTCCACGCGATGATTGTGGCTAAACAGGCCGGTGAACATGCCTGCCATGGAAGGCACAGACCACGTGGAGGTCGACTGGGCGTTCTCGAACACCGTCGCCTTCTCGGCCCATGCGGACAGATTTGGGGTCGTGTCGCGGGTATACCCGTAGACAGGCAGGTTTGCGGGGCGCGTTGCGTCCCACACCACGATGATGACATTGGGCTTGTCTTGGGCCTGGGCCGGCGCCGCGAACAGCATGGAGGCGAGTAGTGGAAGCATCCGAGCAGCTCCGATCAGCAGGTTTCAGCATCCCGCTGGGGGAAAGGCACGTAACTGGGTTGCGATCTTCCAAACACTGAACTAGTGTTCAGCACATGACGGTGGCAGTCACCATCGATGCACTCCGGGCAAAGATCCTGGAAATGGAGGGGGCGCGTGTCGTCACTCACCGCCTGCGATCAGGAGTGCCGCTCATCGATGATCTGCTTGGGGGCCTCCCGGCTCCCGGCATTCTCGAGGTTCACGGTTCCCCGGGCTCCGGCCGAACCCGACTGGCACTCGAGGTCGTACGGCGCCAGCCCGCTGCCGCTTGGGTGGACTTCGACCGATGCCTCTACCCCCCTGCTGTCGCCGAGCTCGGCCTCAACCTCGACCGCCTTCTCCTCGTCCATCCCCCCTCAGACCGCGGCATCTGGGCTGTGGAGCAGATCCTGCGCGCAGGCTGCTTTCCAGTTGTCGTGGTCTCTCACCCACCCCCACTCCGCCGCGCGGGCCAGCGCTGGGTCCTCGCGGCGGAGGCCGGTCACTGCACCGCCGTGGTCATCACTGAACGACCCACACGCCAGCTGCCAGCCGACATCCGGCTTCATGTTGGCGGCGGACGAGCCACGGTCACACGCAATCGAGGTGGGGTCCTGGGTGCGTCTCGGAAACTGGCATGCAGCGCGTCCTAGTCATTCACCTGCCCGCCTTTCGCGTCGAGCGCTGCGGATGGTCCCCCGACGAACTGGTGGCCCTGACCGACGAGTGGAAGAGCGCAGTCCGGCTTGCCGCCCTGTCTCCCGCTGCAAAGGCGGCAGGCCTGCGCTGGGGCATGAGCGCCAGCGAAGCACGGGCCCGCGAGCCCGACATCATGCTCGAGCCGCTCGACCGGCATGGCGAGCTCATCGACCGCTTGGCCCTGGCTGAGTCGCTTCGAAATCTGTCAGACCGGGTGGGGCTGCTCTGGGACGAAGACGTTGGACTCGACATCGCCGGTACCTCCCACCTGTTTGGCGGCGAGCGTGGCATCCTCGAACGCGCCAGGCAGCTCGTCGAGTCTTTCGGCCACCAATGCAGGCTCGCCGTCGCTGACGATGTGCTCGCGGCGGGGGCCTTGGCCCACTCATCCCACGACGACACCATCATCGAGCAGGGCCAGAGCGCCCAAGCCCTTTCTCCACTGCCTATCGACGCCCTGAGATTGACCCCCGACTTGCGTCTGGCCCTTACAACCGTCGGAATCGACTGCATCGGCGAGTTTGCGCGGCTCGACGCGGCCTCGGTCTCGGGACGGTTCGGAGAAGAGGGGGTGCACACCCATCGAGTCGCCAATGGCCACCAGGGCAGCGACTGGCTTCCCGTCCTCCAAGAGACCTCACCGATTCGAGTTCAGACGCCCCTTGGTGGCTCGACGACAACCTTGGAACCGGTCATCTTTGCCCTTCGCGGAATCACTGCTCAGATCAGCGCACAGCTGTTCCGCCGTGACGCTGTCGCCGTTCGCCTTGCTCTGCGATTCGGCCTCGAAGGCAAAGACAGCAACATGCAGCTCATGCGCATCCGCGTGGGCCGCCCCACCCGCAATCCCGACACCCTCATGCGCGTTCTGCACCACCGTCTCGAAGACCTCAAGCTGCGTGCGCCCGCTCTCGATCTTGCCGTCGAGGTCGAAGAATCCGCCCCGGACAGTGGCATTCAGCCTGGCCTGCACGACCGCACCGAAGCCACCGAGGCCTTCAGCGATCTGCGGGCCCGTCTGGCCGACGCACTGGGCGACAAGGCGATTGTGCAGCCTGTGCTCGTCGAGTCCTGGCGTCCCGAGCGGGCCTGGCGTGACGGGCCACTCGAGGGTCCAACAGGGCCAGGTCGTCCTTCGACAATGCGAGTTGACCCGGTCAGCCTGCTGTGGCGGCACCAGAGCAACCTCAAGAGCCCACGTCCGACTCTCTTGCTGCCCAAACCCCAGAACATCGAGGTGCGCAGTCGCTTCGATCAGCCCATCGCCATGCACATGTCTCGCGGCTGGGCTCCCATCGCACGTGCCAATGGCCCAGAACGGCTTCAGGGCGAGTGGTGGGCAGACGACCGTGGCTTCGACAGAGACTATTGGGTGGTCCACCTGCGCGACGGCACTGCGTGGATCTACCGAGATCGAGAGCGATGGTACCTGCACGGTTGGTTCGATTAGGTTCAACGCATGTGGATTGTCCTGCTCTCCATATTTGCCTTGGCAAACGACGCCGACATCCTCAGCAGCCGCGAGCTGCTGCGCGACCTCTGGATCGCCGGCGACGAACAGGCATGGCTCGACGAGGCCGACCGACATCTCGCCGAGCTCGACGCCGGCAACCCGAATCTGGCCCTGCAATACGCCGTGGTGCTCGACCGCCGCTGGGGAGCAACCCACGGAGAACAGGCGTTGCTCGCGGCCTCGCTTGCCGAGTCCCATGCCCACCTGTGGCCCGAGGACATCCGGGCCGACAAGCTCAAGCGCCTGCAGCAGCTTCGTGTCTCGGTGACCCAGCACCTGTGGGCCGA